>JBIIQS010000054.1:0-4991 GCA_044341965.1 Rhodoluna sp. | reverse complement strand
TCCCTACACAGCTGGGACCTAAGAATTCCTACCGGCAAGCTCAATACCTTTATACAAGAGCTAGCAATGGAGTTTCCGCACCCAGTTAGGGGAGGCAAGCAGCCTAGGATCTTGTTCGCTACCCAGGCCTCGACTAGGCCTCCAAAGTTCATTCTTTTCACAACTGGCTTTTTGGACCCGCAGTACCGCAGGTTCATCCAAAGAAGACTGCGTGAAAGCTTTGGGTTCGAGGGGACCCCAATAGAGATCTCCATGCGGGTTAGAGAAAAGCGTAAGCGTTAGGCTTTTTGTTTAGACGGGCTATAGCGCAGCTTGGTAGCGCACTTGACTGGGGGTCAAGGGGTCGTGGGTTCAAATCCCGCTAGCCCGACCACTAAATATTGGAACTTACGCAAGTTAGTCAATCCAATACAATCAAGCTATGTCCCAAGCTCGGAAACAAGGCTTCCTCAATGGTGAGGTTCTGAACATTCCGAACCTGCTGAGCTTTCTCCGAATAGCTCTAGTTCCAGTATTTTTGTGGCTGCTTTTGAATGAGATGTTTTTGTCAGCAATTTTTGTGCTGATGGTTGCGGGCATTACTGACTTCCTGGACGGCTATCTGGCTCGAAAGCTAAACCAAATGACCAAGCTTGGTAAGGTTTTGGACCCGGTAGCCGATCGGCTATACATCTTTGCAACATTATTGGCGCTGTCAATCACGGGACACATCCCTTGGTGGCTAGCAGCGCTAGTCATCGCCAGGGATTTACTCATGCTGATCTCACTGCCAGCTCTGGTTTCCCTTGGCTACTCAACTCTTCCGGTTCACTACCTGGGTAAGGCAAGCACTTTTGCGTTGCTGTATTCGTTCCCGCTGTTATTGATGGGCAAGATCTTCGTTGAGGCACAGTTCATACTGCTTCCTTTGGCCTGGGCATTTGCTCTTTGGGGGGTAGCGCTTTACTGGTGGTCAGGATTTGTATATCTATGGCACCTGATTTTGCTATGGCGTCAGGAGCGTGGAAATAGCAGTAATCTATTGGATAACAAGGGGGGAGGGTTAAATGGATGACGAAAACCGCAATGAAGTCGAGAAGACTCTTCGGTTCAATTCCGAGTGGCTCAACGACGATAGCCAAGATCTAGACCCAGAGCATAAGGCTGCAGTTGACGCTCTTCCTCGAGGAAACGCCCTTCTAGTAGTTCGACAGGGGCCAAATTCTGGAGCAAGATTCCTACTCGATGCAGACGTTACAACCGTTGGCCGTCACCCAGATTCCGCAATCTTCTTGGACGACGTCACGGTCTCGAGACGCCACGCAGAGTTCCGTCGCCAGGGCAATTCCTTCCAAGTTCAGGATTTGGCATCCCTAAACGGCATCTACTACGATGGGGTTCGAATTGAAAGCGCCCTTTTAGAAGAAGGAGCTGAAATTCAAATCGGCAAATTCCGCTTCACGTTCTTCCCATCGAAAGCAGCAGGCAACATCTAATGGCTCAAGCCCAATCCAATGTGAGGTCAATATCTTCTTCTGGAAGATTACTCACCATCGGTCAGGTGCTTGCAATTTTGAATCGCGAATTTCCAGATCTTTCCCCCTCTAAGTTGAGATTTCTTGAGGAGCAGGGTCTGATTGAACCTCAGCGCACACCTGCTGGCTACCGTAAGTTTTCCGAACAAGATGTTCAGCGCACCAGAGTGATTCTTGAGCTGCAAAGAGACCAGTATCTTCCTCTGCGAGTTATTCGTGACTACCTAGAGCAGCTTGATTCAGGCAAGACCCCAAACCTTCCTCAGGTTCAGGCGTCGGTTGCAAAGCTTCAACCCAAGAACCCAATCAAGCTCACCAAGGTTGCACTCATGAGCGAGACCGGAATCAGTGCGGGCTTACTTCAAGACGCTCAGGCTCTAATGCTGATTAACAAAGAGCCTTTTGAAAGTTCAGATCTTGAAATTGCGCGCGCGATTGTTCACCTGCAACGCTTCGGTATTTCACCACGTCACCTGAGGGGATTAAAAGCCTCAGCCGATCGTGAAATTGGAATAATCGAGGGTGTTGTTGCACCGGTACTTTCCAAGAACGAAGCAGCTAGCAAGTCCCGAGCGACCCACTACGCCCAGGAAATCGAGAACCAGTTCGCGACCATTAGATCTGAGCTAATCAAGTCCGTTATCTCTAAGATCGACAAGTAAAAAACCTCTTAATTTGGCGCTCGACACGCCGCCCTTACCGATTAACTGGCCTTGCAGGCGCTAAAGCGGGAGAATTGAAACATTCAACCAGTACAGAAAGGTTAGGCGATGGCTGAAAACGACGGTTTCGATAACGACATGTTGTTTACCGACGGCATGATCTCGCAGGACCCAAAAGTCGGCTACCGCGGAACTGCGGCGGCTTCCGCGAGCGGGATTAGCTACCGCCAGTTGGACTACTGGGACAGAACCGCACTCGTTCAGCCTTCAGTTCGTTCCGCAACTGGCTCCGGGTCACAAAGGCTATACGCGTTCCGCGACATTTTGGTTCTCAAGCTTGTGAAGAGACTTCTTGACACGGGAGTATCGCTGCAGCAGATTCGAATTGCAGTTGATCAATTGCGTTCTGAGGGTATGAATGACTTAGCCCGCATCACCTTGATGAGCGATGGAGCCAGGGTTTACCTTTGCACCTCACAAGATGAAGTTATTGACCTACTTGGCCGTGGTCAGGGTGTATTTGGAATCGCTGTTGGAAGGGTGCTTCGCGAGGTTGAGGCATCACTCGTTAACATTCAAAGCTTGCATTTAGATGAGATGGACGAGCTAGCTTCAAGAAGAGCCAACAGAAAAGCTGTTTAGGGCTCGTCTACCAAATCAAGTACAGCCTGAATCGCTCCGCGTCGAATTTTTGCACCCTTTAGAACCTTGGTGCTCCGCTTCGAAGATCTCTTGCTGGTGTCTGCGCTGTGGGACTGGAACATCTGATCTAAAACTAACTCGAAAGATTTAGCGGTATTGCCGGCTACCTCGCCTGGCCAACTGTGAATTGGTCTTGCTGCACCTTGAGCTTGCTGAACCGCGGAGTGTTCCTCAATTGCAACTGAGAGTAAATCTGAGCCAAACAGCTGCTCAAGTTCTGCTAGCCGGAACTGATGTTCCTTGGATGCTGGAATGTACCGATTGACTAGAACACCAAGGGGTTTCAAACGGCCGGCTGTTTGTTTGCTGATTGCTGTGATCGCTCGCATTGCTCGGTCAGCAGCCAGCACGGAGAAAATTGAAGGCTCTGCCACAATCAAAACCCTGTCGCTTGCAGTCCAAGCGAGCTGGGTGAGTCCATTCAATGATGGGGGAGTGTCAACGATCACAACATCGTAATCTGTCTCTACTCGACTCAAGGCCTCCTCAAGCCTCCAAAGATCCCTCTTGGTCGGAGTCGGGCTATCAAATTCGACTACCTTTGGGCTTCCCGGGAGAAGATCCATTGTTCCCGCAGAAGGAGACTCCCAGTCACTTGAAACGATGGCCCGAACCACGTTGGCATGCTTGGGAAGCTTAAGAACCTCGGCGCAAGACAACTTGAGCTCCCGCGTTGCCCCAAGGGCAGTGGTCGCATCAGACTGAGGATCTAGGTCAACCACCAAGGTGCGAAGGCCTCGAGAAAGTGATGCTGAGGCAAGACCGAGGGCAACGGTTGTCTTTCCGACACCGCCCTTTAGGGAACTTACGCTAAGTACATGCACCCAAATAGGCTACCTTTTTATTGAGTTAATGTATTTATGCGAAACGAACCGTTTCTAACCATCAGTAAGGGCCCATGTTTAGCAAGATTTTGGTCGCAAATCGAGGCGAAATCGCGGTTCGCGCCTTTCGAGCTGCCTATGAGCTTGGCGCAAAGACGGTGGCGGTTTTTCCTTATGAAGATCGGAACTCCACACACCGTCAAAAAGCTGACGAGGCATATCAAATTGGTGAAAAAGGTCACCCAGTAAGTGCTTACCTAAACGTTTCCGAAATCATTCGAGTTGCAAAGGCCTGCGGTGCCGATGCAATTTACCCAGGCTACGGTTTTTTGTCAGAGAATCCCGAGCTAGCGAAAGCTGCTCGCGAAAACGGAATTGCATTTATAGGTCCAAGCTCAGAGGTTTTAGAGCTAGCTGGCAACAAGGTAAACGCAATTGCCGCAGCGACCAAAGCCGGCGTTCCAGTATTGCAATCTTCTAGATCTTCGGAAGATCCAAAGCAGCTAATCAAAGCTGCAGAAAAGATTGGCTTTCCTCTCTACGTTAAGGCTGTAGCTGGTGGTGGCGGACGCGGCATGCGCCGAGTTGCGGATGCCAAGGATCTTGCCGAGGCAATCGATCAGGCTTCAAGAGAGGCGCAAAGCGCATTTGGCGATGCCAGGGTCTTTCTTGAGCAAGCCGTTCTTAGACCTCGTCACATTGAGGTTCAGATCCTGGCCGATAGCACAGGAAATGTTGTTCATCTTTTTGAGCGCGATTGCTCGATTCAGCGCCGTAACCAGAAGGTGGTTGAGATTGCTCCAGCCCCAAATATCGATGAGAGTCTCCGTAAGCAGCTTTATCAAGACGCTGTCAACTTCGCCAAGGAGCTTGGCTATCAGAACGCAGGAACGGTTGAGTTCTTGGTCGAAACTGTGGGTGCAAACGCGGGCAAGCACGTCTTTATTGAGATGAACCCAAGGATTCAGGTGGAGCACACCGTCACCGAGGAAATCACTGACATCGACCTCGTGCAGTCGCAGATGCGGATTGCTTCGGGCCAGAGCCTTAATGACATGGGTCTTTCACAAGAAACCATTTCGATGCGAGGCTTTGCAATTCAGTGCCGAATCACAACCGAAGATCCTTCAGCTAACTTCAGGCCCGACACTGGAAAGATCACAACCTATCGCTCTCCCGGAGGAGCAGGAATTCGACTCGACGGGGGAACAGTCACAGCCGGCTCAGAAGTATCACCGCACTTTGATTCTTTGCTCGTGAAGCTGGTTGCCAGGGGGCTTACCTTTGAG
>JBIIQS010000053.1:0-5003 GCA_044341965.1 Rhodoluna sp. | reverse complement strand
CGCTTTGGAAAGCATTTCTCGGTGTGCATCCCTTGCCGTTACAAGTGCGGATAGATTCCCAACCGTTCCACCTTGAACAAACACACCTCCGGCGGTTTCTGGCAAGCCCACTTCTTTAGCAAGCCACGACAAAACTTGGTTTTCTGCAAACACCGCCCCAGAGCCCTCCATCCAGGAGCCGCCGTAAATTGAGCTAGCCGAAACAATCACGTCAAACAGTCTTGACGCTTCGGTTGCGGCATTGGGTATGAATGACAAAAACCCCGGGTGATCGGTAGAAATCGTTGCTGGCGCGAGCACTTCTTCGAAAAGCTTGAGGGCGGTGTTACCACCTAGACCTTGCTCGGTAATTGTTTGTCCCGCTTGGCTAAGTAGCTCCGCTTCGGATTTAGATGAATCTAGGGGAACTGGATCGTAATTTGTGCGAACCCGAACGTATTCGAAGATAGCTTCGCGCAACGCTCTGGTTTCATCGTTAATCTCATGCACAGTTAGCGTTTCTTTCTTCGAATTATTGAAACTGAGAAGCCAATCACCACAACTGCCCCAAGAATTACGGCCGCCCAAGTTCTTTGGTCAGCTATATCTTGGCAGGTCGTGAACCCCTCAGCATCGGGGACAACGCAGGTCCCGGTGTCAAAAAATGCCAAAAGCAGTGCGGCGAGTCCAACCAGCGCCACTGTTGCCAGCATTGCAGCGGAATCATTTCGCATCGGTTGTCCTTAAGGCAGCTGGTTATGAAGTTTCCTGATTTTTTACTCTGGAAGTTTGTGCCAGAACGATTCCGGCGATAACCAGTAATCCTCCAAGAGCCTGAAGCCCATCAATTCTCTCATTGAGCCAAGCCCAACCAAAAACGAAGGCCATCACGGTCTCAGCAGTAGAAATAACACCCACCGCTGTGGCCCTCAAGTGAGTTAGGGCCAGAAACGAGAACAGCATGGGAAGAAAAGACCCGAATACCCCAATCCATATAAGAAGCACCCAAATCGGAAGCTCGTACTGCGCTAAGTTACCGGTGAGTGAGACAGTCTCGACAAATAGCGAAGTATCGAAGTTCCACCACGGGGTCACGATCAGCCAAAACACAGCAGACACGGACATGCTGTAAAAAAGCGTGGAAAGTGCGTCTCTGTTTCTGAGGGTGTGCTCACCCATAAGAAAGTAAAAACTCAAAAACAGGGCGGCCGCCACAGCAAACATCACACCAACTGGGTTCAGACCACCATCCCAGATTCTAGAAACTACCACCAGGCCGCCTAGCACCATGACAATTGCAAACCACAGCCTAGAAAGCACTTTTTCTTTGAAGAGCCATAAAGAAACCAGCGGCACGATAACAATCGCGGTGTATTCAATTAGAAGCGCGATGCCAACTGGCAAGTTAGCAACCGCATTTGAATAAGACCATTGCATGAGTGCAACACCGAAGATCCCGAAGATTACAAGGTTCTTCCATTCCTTTGGCTTGACCTTGAAAGCCCTTGGATTTACTAGAGCAAGCGCGATACCGGCACCAAGGGCTGTAGCAAGCGAGCGAAAGATAACAAGTTCCGAGGGAGAAATTCCTGCTGCCATAGTGACTTTTGAGGTTGAGGCATTTAGCCCAAACAGCACAACGCCAGCTAGGGCAAAAAAGACTCCAAGAGCAGGATTCTTAGTTCTCAATTAGTTACTAACCCAACCCGTTCTTGGTTGCGTCATCGATTAACCTAAGTTCTTCCATGGTGAACGGGTTTGCAAAGATAGCTGCGTAGTTTTGTTCGAGCTGCTTCACGCTAGATGCTCCAATTAGCGCACTGGTCACCGCGGGCTGTCTTAGCACCCAAGAAATCGCCATTTGTGCCAGAGACTGATTTCTTGAAGTGGCAACAGCATTTAGAGCTCTCGCAGCAGATAGGTACTGTTCGGTTATTTGGGCCGAAGGCAAGAACTTTCCTTTTGAGGCTCTCGAAGATTTGGGAACTTTTCCGTCCAAGTATCTATCGGTTAGCAATCCTTGGGCCAGAGGCGAAAAGACAATCGAACCTATTCCTAGATCCTCTATCGTTTCCAATAATCCCCACTCAGGAGTTTTTTCCAGAATGGAGTACTTGGGCTGGTGAATCAGTAGCGGTATTCCCATCGAATCCAAAATCTGTTTGGCCCTAATGGTTTGCTGTGGGTCGTAGTTGGAGATTCCTACGTATAAAGCCTTTCCGCTTCTAACCGCAGAGGCGAGTGCTCCCATGGTTTCTTCCAGGGGAGTTTCTGGATCGAAGCGGTGTGAATAAAAGATGTCAACATACTCAAGGCCCATGCGATCAAGAGATTGATCTAGTGAGGCAAGCAGATACTTTCTTGATCCCCACTCACCGTATGGCCCGTCCCACATGTCGTATCCGGCTTTAGTAGAGATGATCAGTTCGTCACGGTACGGAGTAAAGTCTTTGCGCAGGTGTTCACCAAAGTTGATTTCGGCTTGACCGTGGGGCGGACCGTAGTTATTGGCTAGATCAAAATGCGTTATTCCCAAATCGAAGGCACGACGAAGCACCGCGCGCTGGTTGGCAAAAGAATGATCCGAGCCGAAGTTGTGCCAAAGACCTAGGGATACTTCCGGAAGCAATAATCCGGACTTTCCTGTTCGGCGGTACTTCATTTGGGAGTATCTGTCTTGGCTGGCTCGAAATTTCATAAGCACAAGCCTAAGCTAGCTAGATGATGAGTTTTGTCCTCGGCGGTGGCTGCTTTTGGTGCCTAGATTCCAGCTTTATGCAGTTTCGTGGCGTAAGCGATGTCGAGGTTGGTTATAGCGGGGGTCACGTCGAAAACCCAAGTTACGAAGCCGTTTGCGGTGAGGGAACTGGCCACGCTGAAGTCGCCAGGGTTATCTTCGACGAGTCGATCATCCCTGCGGATGTAGTTTTGGACATTTTCTTTACCCTGCACGATCCAACCCAGCTAAACCGCCAAGGTAACGACATTGGAACTAGCTATCGAAGCTGCATGTTCTATGACGGGGAAGAACAAAAAGCTCTATTTGAGCACGCTATTGAAAGAGCCAAGCAGGTCTGGGGCGATGCAATAGTTACTCAGTTATTGCCGCTGGAAAAGTTCTGGATGGGGGAGACCTACCACCAGGACTTCTTCGCCAAGAACCCAAACCAGGGATACTGCAACATGGTGGTCAAACCCAAGATGGCAAAGACCGCAAAAGCCTTTACTTCTTTTCTGAAATAAGTTCTCCACAGATTCTTTCTGAACCCCCAAAGGCCATTTACCTTTTGAGAGTCTTTTTCTCTGTTTAGTTCAATCAGAGAAAAAGAAGGTAGCGATGTCAGATGTATTCTCAGTTCAAGGTTTAGTAGCAACAACCCCTAGGCACCTAGTCACTCAAGATGGCTTGCCGATAACCTCATTTCGCTTGGCATCCTCCAAGCGCCGCTTCGATAGATCCAAGAACACTTGGATTGACGGGGAAACTAACTGGTTCACCGTGACCTGTTTTCGCCAGCTTGCCATCAACACCGCAAGTTCGGTATCCAAGGGAGATCGTGTTTGCACTTCGGGGCGGCTCAAGGTTCGTGACTGGGATAACGGAGAAAGAACTGGAACCTCAGTTGAGATTGAGGCCGAGGTCATCGGTCACGACTTGTCTTGGGGCAATTCAGTGTTTACACGCACCGTTCTGGTTCGCGAGGAGCCAGCAGATAGTGAAATTGAAGATGAAGATTTTGAGCCCAAGGAAACAACGCTGCTTAGCTCAGCGAGCAAGTAACAGACCCGGTCAGGCTACTTCCCCCTAAGCGCCTGGTCGCGTGACACCCTTTTTACCTAGGTGTATGTGATTGTTGGCTCACAATGAGCCACATCATTGTCGGATAAACTTATCCACAGCACTCTTGGTGAAAAGGGTGTCATTTTTTTGACACCGAAATTTTAGGGAAACATGGCTGAATTTATCTATCAGATGATCAAAGCGCGAAAAGCGCACGGCGACAAACTTATCCTGGATGACGTAACGCTCTCATTTATTCCGGGCGCCAAAATTGGTGTTGTTGGACCTAACGGCTCTGGTAAATCTTCTGTTCTAAAGATCATGGCTGGTCTGGACACTCCCTCCAACGGAGAAGCCCGCCTGAGTGAGGGCTATACCGTAGGCATCTTGATGCAGGAGCCCAAGCTTGATGAATCAAAAACTGTGCTTGGAAACGTTGAAGAGGCTGTAAAAGAAGTAAAGGCCAAGCTAGACAGGTTCAATGAAATTTCAGCTGAACTTGCTAATCCAGACGCCGACTATGACAGCTTGCTTGAAGAGATGGGAACCTTACAAGAGGCAATTGATCACCTAGATGCTTGGGATTTAGATTCCCAGCTAGAGCAGGCAATGGACGCACTTCGCTGCCCACCTAGCGATACCCCTGTGGCACATCTTTCTGGTGGAGAAAAGCGCCGTGTTGCGCTTTGTAAATTGCTTCTTGAGAAACCAGACCTACTACTTCTCGACGAGCCAACAAACCATTTGGATGCCGAGAGTGTTTTATGGCTCGAGCAGCACTTGGCAAAATACCCTGGTGCAGTACTAGCCGTTACTCACGACAGGTACTTCCTGGATAACGTTGCGCAATGGATTTTAGAACTCGATCGTGGACGCGCTTACCCTTACGAAGGTAACTACTCCACTTACTTAGAGAAAAAGCAAGAGCGTCTCGAGGTGGCAGGTAAGAAAGATGTCAAGTTAGCTAAGCGCCTAAAGGATGAACTTGAGTGGGTCCGTTCTTCATCGAAAGCTAGACAGACGAAGTCCAAGGCCAGGCTTTCCAGATACGAAGAGATGGCAAGCGAAGCTGACAAGGCAAGAAAACTAGATTTCGAAGAGATTCAGATTCCGCCAGGCCCAAGACTTGGAAACATTGTTTTGGAAGCCAAGAATCTGCAGAAGAATTTTGGGGACAGAAAGCTGATCTCCGATTTGTCATTCTCGCTTCCTCGAAACGGAATTGTTGGAATCATTGGTCCAA
>JBIIQS010000052.1:0-5021 GCA_044341965.1 Rhodoluna sp. | reverse complement strand
CGTCTGGGTTAGTTGCAAGAACTTCAGCAATCTGAGATGTGAAGTTAGTGTCACCGGTGTTGTATGTCGGTGCAGCTGTAACTTCTCCACCTGCCTTTTCGAAAGCCTCAGTTACGAAACTAGCAAGTCCAGTTCCGTAGGAGTCGTTTAGAACGATCATTCCAAGGGTCTCGTGACCATCAGCAGCGATTAGGTTACCAAGAACCTCACCCTGTAGAACGTCAGAAGGAGCGGTACGGAAGTACAGTCCCTTGTCGTCGTAGGTGCTTAGCGCAGCAGATGTGTTTGCAGGTGAGAACTGAACTACTCCAGCTCCAACAACCTGGTCGATGAACTGCAATGAGGTACCAGATGAAGCAGCACCAATGATTGCGTTAACGCCAGCGTTTAGAAGACGAGGAATCTCGGTCTCGTATGCCTTGTTGTCTGTGTCACCGGAGTCTCCCCAAGTAACTTCAATCTGAACACCCTTGTCGGCTTCGTTGATCTCCTTAACAGCAAGAGCAACACCAGCTTCTTCAGGTGGGCCTAGGAAGGCTAGGTTTCCGGTCTGCGGAAGTGCAGTACCGATCTTTAGTGTTAGCTCGCCGCCAGCAGCGCCACCGTCTCCGGTTGCTGCGCAACCAGAAAGAACCAAAGCAGCAGCAGCTAGAGTAGCGACTGCAGTAGCGGTCTTCCTGTTACGACGAGAGAATGAAAATGAGCTCATTTTTCTCCTTATATATAATGGTTTTTGAACCATCTCCTAAGATATGGTTCAAGCTCCCAAGTATAGATTGGCCAAGTTTCGAAAACCATAGCCTTCAAGCCCCACTTCACTCTTCAGGAATTCGTAGCTTTGAAATCCGCCAAAAATAGCCAAAAAAACCTGAATTTATAGCCAAATTGGCAAATTTGCTTCGAAATCAGTTGCCAAAGAGTCCTATTTTGGCTTTATTACAATTCGGTTTCAAAATCTATAACAGGTGTCCGTTATGAAATCTGAGGGGTTGTTTGCTTGCCCCTATTGGATAGTTGCCTAAGTGCATCGAATGACAATATTGCCAGGGCTAGCCAGACCATTATGAATCCAAACCAGCGAGCCGGTGCCATTAGCTCTTGAAAATAGAACAGCCCAAGTAAAAACTGCAACGTTGGAGTCAAATACTGCATGAACCCGATGTAACTTAGCGGAACGCGTTTAGCGGCAGCGCCAAACAGTAACAACGGAATGGCAGTTAGGAATCCATAAGCCGCTAAACCAAGGGAAGGTATCAACCCGGCAGATCCGAACTGAATCTCAGCGAAGGTAGCGAGGAACACCAGCTGGCCGATACCCAATGGCAGCAACATCGTAGTTTCGATGGTGAAGCTATTCAGTGCAGAAACTTTCCCGCCCAAACGATTTTTAGCTAGGCCATAAATCCCAAAAGAGAACGCAAGCAAAAGTGCAATTACCGGTGGCTGCCCAAGACTAAAAGTCATCACCATAACTGCAGCGGTTCCGAGGCCAACTGCTACCCATTGAAAGACATTTAGCTTTTCTTTCAGGAATATTGTTGCGAGCGCTATTGTCACAAGTGGATTTATGAAATAACCCAGCGAGGCTTCAATTACGTGGCCATCTGCCACAGCAACAACATACACTTGCCAGTTGATGTAGATAACAACTGCTGCAACCGATATCCAAAGTAGCTGTTTGGGTTGACTAAAGACTGCACGGTATTCAGCAAACTTCCTGGTGATCAGGATTGCGCCGATTCCAAAAACGAATCCAAAGATTACTCGCCAGACCACGATCTCAAAAGGTTCAGCGAAAGACAGTGCCGCGATGACAATCGGGAAAGAGCCCCAAATTAGGTAGGCAGAAAGACCGTAGCCAATACCTTTGCCTAGCGCTTTCTCACTCACACACTAAATCTAGGGGCAAATAAAAACCCCACAAGCAAGCTAGCCTGTGGGGTTTTTATAGAAAACGACTACTTGGTTACGATCGCCAATACGTCTCTAGCTGAAAGTACTAGGTACTCCTCGTTGTTGTACTTAAGCTCAGTGCCGCCGTACTTGGAGAAAATCACCATATCGCCAACCGAAACATCAACTGGGATTCTTACCCCCTTGTCGTCAACGCGTCCTGGCCCAACGGCGATAACCTCAGCCTCTTGGGGCTTTTCCTGAGCAGTGTCAGGAATTACCAGACCTGAGGCAGTTACCTGCTCGGCAGCTGATGGACGCACAACAATACGATCTTCAAGCGGCTTGATTGAAACCGACATTATGACCTCTTCTTTGTCTAAGTTTTAGGTGGATTAGCACACTCGAGGTGAGAGTGCTAACTAAACAATAGCACGGGAAGACCAGCTCGGCCAAGGCGGGCTTGGTAGCCTGTAGCGATGGAGCGCGAGGACTTTATAAGGCTGGCTAGCCCTGGAGGCCAGTTATTACTTGATGAGCTGGTCTACTCCTCCGATACCGATGTGCTCAAGATGGTGGCTGGGCTCAGAAAAGCAGGCCATGATCCCATGACCGTGGCAGCGGCTCTAACCCAGGCCAAGCTTCGAAAAAGGGCAGTAGCCAAGTTCGGCGACTTTGCCCAGGGCATGCTCTTTACCGAAGCTGGGCTGGAGCAGGCTTCCAGGCTCAAAGTGGCTGCCTTGCATGCCGGCAGGTTCCGGGCAGCCGGCATAAAAGAGGTAGCGGATCTGGGCTGTGGCATCGGCGCGGAATCCATGGCTCTGGCCGCATTAGACATAAGAGTGCGAGCGTTCGAAGTCGATGAGGTCACGGCAGCCGTTGCCACCTATAACCTGGCGGCTTTTGAGAACGTAACGGTGGAGCTGGCTGATGTTGAGAAACTCGATCTTTCCCCGTTTGAAGCACTTTTTCTAGACCCCGCCAGAAGAGAGTTAAATGGGCCCAAAAAAGCTGAGGCCCAAAGGCATTTTGATCCAGCTAACTACTCGCCGAATTTTGATTTCTGTCTAGCTGCGGCCAGATCGAAACCAAGCGGGATAAAACTGGGCCCAGGTCACGAGAAAAAGCAAATTCCAAATGATGCTGAGGCGCAGTGGGTTTCTGTTGAAGGCGATTTAGTTGAACTTGGATTGTGGTTTGGTTCACTCAAGCGAGAGAGCATTGCACGCTCGGCACTTTTAGTAACTGTTGATGGTCAACACGAGATAACTTCACCTAAAACCGAAAGTCCTAACGCTCCACTTGGTGAATTAGGAAAGTATGTTTACGAACCAGATAACTCACTTATTCGCTCCAGGTTAATTTCTGATTTTGCCGCACCACTTGGATTGCAAATCATTAGCCCCGACATTGCATACTTAACTTCCGATGATAAAATTAGCTCGCCGTGGATGCGTGGCTACGAAGTTATCGACAACCTGGTTTTTGATCGCAAGCAACTCAAGGCTTACGTTAAGAAAAATGGAATCGGTATTCTAGAAATCAAAAAACGAGGTTCTGATATTTCACCCGAAGAGCTGAGGCGTGAACTCTCCCCCAAAGGGGAAGGCGCCGCCACTCTGGTTGTTACCAGAGTGGGCGACGCCCACCGAGTGCTAGTCACGCAACCCATCAGCTGACTAGAAGTTTTCTGTTACCAGTCCCAATCCATTCGGTTTCCCATTTCCATGCCGTACCTGTTCTTTAGGTACGCTCCGGCGATTAGGAATCCGATGCTTGTGATAACCCAGAATGCGATTGTTACGTAGCCCACAATGGTTCCGGCAAGTGCTAGTCCACGACCGCTTTCGCCAGATTTCTTAATCTGGGTTAGAGCAACGTGTCCAGTGATGATGGCCGCTACCGCTCCAATGGAGGTTAGGGCTGTAGCGATTGAAACAACCGCTAGGGTGTTGAGCTTGGTGAAATCGAACTTTTTATCTTTCTCGGCCATGTTGGCTCCTTCTATGGTTTTGCTAAACCTATTTGAGCACCCCTGACTGGGGAAAAGGTTCGGTTTAGCTGTTAGTAGGCTGTGAGTAGAAATGTCCAGGTTTTGGCCATCTTGGCCCAAACCGCCATAATTAGAGCTATTCCCAACGTGTCCCAGGAGCAAAGCTATGTCAGTTATCCAAGGAGAAGTCCAGGTTTTGGACCCAATTGGACTGCACGCTAGGCCTGCCAGCCAGATAGTAAAACTGGTCAAGGACTCTGGGCTCGAAGTGCTAATCGGTAAACCAGGCGAAGAAGCAGCTAAGGCAAACTCCGCCCTAAGGCTTCTGGCGCTCAAAGTGGCCACTGGGCAGACTCTTGTGGTTCAAGTTCCAACCGAAGATGAACCCCTTGCTGCCAAGCTGATCGGCGAGATTCAAGAAATTCTCAAAGGCGAATAGTTGTCTGCCAAGCCAGGAACAATTCTTAGTGGTTTAGGCGTTGGGCTTTCACCGGCTACTGGAGCAGTGTTGGTTGTTGAGCACTCGCAGTTAATCCCCGAGTGGACAAAATCAACTAAGACTCCCGAGCAGGAGATATCCGAACTAAAAGAGGCAATCGCCTTTGTGTCGAATCAACTTGATGAGCTCGGGGCTAAAGCTGGTGGAACCAGCGCTGAAATCTTTGAGGCACTAAAGACTCTTTTGGAAGACGATGAACTTCTCGAAGTTGCATCCTCTAACATTTCAGGTGGTTGGAATGCGGCCGCAGCTTTTGGTAAAGCGGTTGATGAGTTTGCCGAGCTACTAAAAGGAGATCCAACTTTTGATGAGAGGGTTTCTGACTTTCAGGATCTATCAAAAAGAGTCCAAGCGAAGTTAGCTGGAATCAAGTTAGATCTTGATCTGCCAACATCAGGGCGCATTGTCCTGGTTGGTGACGATTTCTCCCCTGCTGATACGGCGCAGTTTACTGATGTGGTGGTTGGGGTTGTCACCCTAAAAGGTGGCCCAACATCACACACCGCAATCATTTGTCGCTCAAGAAATATCGCAGCGGTTGTGTCCTGCCCAGGTGCCAGCGAATTGGCAACTGGCGACAGGGTCTTGGTGGACCCAGTTGGCGACAGGGTGATTGTGGGCGATGACGTATCTTTG
>JBIIQS010000051.1:0-5049 GCA_044341965.1 Rhodoluna sp. | reverse complement strand
GTTGAATCTTTCGATCAACATCTGATTCGGGCGCTTGGTCTGATATTTCAAGATCTTGTTTTCTAAGTCTGGTTAGTTGGTCGTGGAACAACGCAGTGTGAGAGCTGTTTTTATGAATAGCCGATGGTGCAATTATCTTGCCATTTTTATCTACTCGAATAGCTAGGTAGCCATTTTCTCTAAGTGCGTGATACAAAGTCTCGGGCTCAAGCGATGAAACAATTGTCCCCTCGGATTTTCTAAGTCCAAAGGTTTTCAATTTAGAATCCATCAGAATTTGGGTAGCTAACAACTCATCCGTTGAAATTAGAATTGATCCAGTAGTGTTGTCCGAAATTTTCAGCCGACCAAACCTAGATGCAGTTTCAGAAATTAGGTAATCAACCGGTTGCGGCAGGTTTGCCCCGGAGAGTTTTTCTAGAAGGGCCCTAATTTGTTTCTCGGTTAGACCCTCTTCCAGCCCACAACTGATACTCATCGGAGAAATGCGATATCCAGTCGCTAACCCAATGTTTTCGGTGTCGGTGAACTTGCGAAGCTCAATCTCGATTGAACTAGCCAGCGGCCCTGGGGCAATAATGGACAGGTCTGCCTGAACAATAATGCGCTCCTGAAGAGCCGGAAGCCATTGTTCCAGGGCCTTAGTAGCAACCGCCACCTTGCCAGCGAGAACGCTGGCTAGCCAGCTTGCTGCGAAGCCATTGACTGACAAACCAATGGCATCAGCAAGCTCAGGAACCCGCCCGATTCGGGATTGGGCGGAAGAGTTAACTAGTGGAAAGCTAGATCCAACCAGCTCGTTCAGCGACTTAGTTGGATTCTGCGAAAGTTGAAGCGCTAGCTCTTTTGATCCGGATGCCCCAACGATAGCTAACCAGGCGTTTACCAAGATTTGCCAGCGGTTTTTTGGGTCAGAGCTTATCCAGTTATCCGCCAGGTCTGTTGGGTGGAAGCGCTTTTCTGAAATTGCAACAACCCCAGACACTTTTGCCAACTCAAGAATCGCTTTTACGTACTCTTTGGATTTTCCGAGGTGGCTAGAGAGCCGCTTTACATCAGGTAGGCCCATCGACCCCTTAGAGACTTCCCGAACAAAATGCTGATCTAGGCTAAAAATCAATTCGGTAATTGACTGCATAGCTTCAAAGGCATGGATGCCGCAATCTCTGTCGATTGATTCTTGATCGGGGGCTTTGATTAGCTCCGTTACCACGCGAAGTGATGCGGTTCTTGGATTCTCTTTGAGACGCTCCGCAAGCCAGTCGTAAACCACTGGCTCTTGCGAGCTCCAAACCAAAAGATCACTCGCCAGAAAACTAACCTGCTCTTTGGACACCTTTTCTTGGGCTAGCAGTGAACGCAGTGAACTAATCTCTGAATTTGAAAGACTTGAAACAAACATGGCTTGTGATTTTGGAGTAAGGACTGCTTGGGCCAGATCAAAGAAATCTTTAAACTCTGAAAGGGAAAGTGATCGCTCGTGAACCAAAATACTCAAAGCTGAGTCCTCTGCGCTTCTTAAGGCCAGAGCTAAACGGTACAGATCACTCACTGCTTGTTTTCGCGCCCTTTCCGTCTAACTGAAAGAAACAACAAGACCAGGACAAGCACAAACCCAATCGGCAGCGCTATGAGAGGTATTTGGGCAAAAAGGGCCAGATTTGTGGTCTCTCCAAAGAAGCTTCGGACCAAGGTAATGACTATGGAAAGTAAAGAAAGTCCAATAATCCCTGCTCCCATGTAAGCAAGGACAGTCTCCAGCCGGGAAGGTCCAGAAGGCTTGGATTTAGTCATCCTTCTAGGATACCCCCGAAGGCGGGGCATTATTCGGGCAGTAGTTTTTAGGGGGTTGCCCTTGGTAAAATGAAGAACCCTGAGAAAGAGGTAGTCATGCCAACCGGCAAAGTGAAATTCTTCGATGAAGAAAAAGGCTTTGGTTTCATCGCATCCGATGAAGGCCAGGAGGTCTTTTTACACATCAGCGCACTCCTAGATGGAGTTACTCAGGTAACCCCTGGAACCAGGGTGGAATTTGGCATTGTCGATGGCAAAAAAGGAGCTCAGGCGCTTTCCGTTCGCGTTCTTGAGGCGCCTCCATCACTGATGAAGATGTCAAGAAAGCCTGCCGACGAGATGTCGGTGATCGTTGAGGACCTGATTCGTTTGCTAGACAACATCAGTGGCGGACTAAAGCGCGGCAAGCAGCCAGAAACTGCCCAGAGCCAAAAAATCGCAACCTTGCTTCGCAAGCTTGCCGACGAGCTAGATGCTTAAGCTACTAAAAAAGCCCCAGCATAAATCTTTAGCAGAAAAGGCGGCCAACGAAACTGCTCCCGCGAATGGGGTTGGCAAGTTTCTTGGCACCTCTACCGAAGATAAAGACACCACCAACTACCGATTTGAATCCAAGCTCACAGGATATGTCGGCTGGGAGTGGAATGTAGTTGTCTTCCAAGCCAAAAAATCAGATGCTGCCACTGTGTCTGAAGTTGTTTTACTTCCAGGCAAAGATTCGGTTGTGGCCCCAAGCTGGGTGCCCTGGGCGGAGCGACGAGCTGAGATCGAAAAGAATAAGTCCGAAGAGCTAGCGGTTCCGGACCTTGAGGTAACCGTAGATCCCGAGTCCGATACCAAAGACGCAGGTAAGCGCCCACCAATCGGGAAGCGGCTGCGAAAGCGTCTGGCCAAAAAGAAGGATAAGAAGTAAAGCAACTGCCCAGATTGCGGTGAAGATGATTACCGCTAAAGGAGCATTAGTTTCAATAGGTTCTGGATCGGGCTTGCGATCTTGCTCCTTGACTCGAAACCTAATCACGCTAGCCTCTCTAAAACAAAATCAATACAAGCTATCAACGACTCAACATCAGCTTGGTCGGTACCAACGAATGTAGCAATTCGAAGTTGATTTTCCCCTATTCCGCGGTACGGGTCGACATCGACAATTCCATTTGCTCTAAGCACTCTAATCAGCTCAACCGAGTCCACCCTCGAGTCAAATTCCAAAGTTACAACTACCTGGGAGCGGTGGTCTGGGTTTGAAACGAACGGGCTCGCGACACCAGATTCCGCAGCCCAGTCGTAGAGCACTTTTGAGCTGGATCTGGTCTTGGCATCTGCCCACCTCAAACCACCGGAGGCATTGATCCATTTGATTTGCTCGTTGAGCAAGAAAAGCGTCGCTAGGGCTGGGGTATTGAGGGTTTGATTCAGTCTCGAATTAGTTATTGCAGTTTTGAGGGACAAAAACTCTGGAATGTATCGACCCGATTTGGCTATCTTCTCGGCTCGCTCTACCGCCCTGGGGGACAGCAAAGCCAACCAGATGCCGCCGTCAGCTCCAAAGTTTTTCTGTGGGGAAAAGTAGTAGACGTCGGTTTTGTTGGCATCAAAGTCCATACCTCCGGCTGCCGATGTGGCGTCGGTGAGAAACAAGGCCTCGCTGCCCGCGCCAGCGAGCCTTTCCACTGGGGTAAACACCCCAGTGGAGGTCTCGTTTTGAGGGTATACATATGTATTGGTTAAAGATGTAGCAACAAATTCTGACCTGGAGCCAGGTTCGCCTTTGTGAACCTTAAGTTCGCCTAGAAAAGGGGCTTCCAGGGACCTGGCAAATTTGGAACTGAATTCCCCGTGGACCAAGGCCTGGGAATTACCTTCCGCCAGTGAGTAAGCTGCCATATCCCAAAAGGCGGTTGAGCCCCCATTTCCAAGGGCTATCTCGTAACCAGCTGGTGCCCGAAATAGCTCAAGTAGGCCACTTTGAACTTCGGCAACTAGGTTCTTGATGGGAACCTGGCGGTGCGAGGTGCCCATAAGGCGAGAACCATTTGAGCCCAATGCCGCCATCTGCTCCGGTCTAAGCCTGGACGGGCCACAGCCAAAACGGCCGTCTTTAGGCAGCAATTGGCTAGGAATCAGGATCTCTGGCATGGCAATAGCTTAGTAGTCTGCGAGTTTGCCTAGAACGGGCGTAGTTTTTGAGCCCTCGTTGCTCATCGGTTAGACTAGCCCAGCTAGCGAAATCAACCTATTTCGATAGTCGGATCTGAAATGCTTTGAGCCTGAAATCAGATCTTTAGAACTAATAGTTTCGATTCAGGATTGATTTCTTATTGGAAGTCTCTATAGCAACGCGGAGGTAGCATCTTTGGCCAGTAATGGTACAGGCAAGCACAGGGCAGACGTTGAAATAAACGTCTTGGAATCTTTCGAGATTCGCTCCAGACGCTCGGTGCGCGAAGCCGAGAGAGCAAAACTAGCCAAGTCTTCTAAGCGCGCTCGCAAGGCCCTGCTCCGGATGGAGGCAAAAGCCCTCAAACGCGAGCGGGCTCTGCAAAAACCCCTGAGCAAGGTCTCGGCTCAAGGCAGATTACGTAACAATCAAACTTTCAGAACAGCCGTGACCATGCTTACCGCATCGGGATTGCTGGCGACCTCGGCTTTGCCGGCCTACGCCTATGACCCAGAGGTTGCGGCCATGGCTAGGTTCACGACGACCAACCCCGAAGACATTATTCAGACCGAGGGTACACAGGACTTAACCGTGGCTGCTGCCAATACCGTGGAGTTTGTCAGAGGTGAATACGCTTCCGAAAGCGCAGCGCAAGTGCTTCGCCAGCAGACAATTAGTAACTACCGGGCATACAACGGACCAAGCGCCGCAGACTATGTCAAAAACCCTCCGTTTAGCTCTGTCAGCGCTGAGAAGGTTTTGCAGGTTGCATCCCAGTACGTCGGAACGCCATACATCTTCGGTGGGTCTAATCCACGAGGCTTTGACTGCTCAGGATATGTGATGTTTGTCTTTGCTCAGTTCGGTGTTGAGCTTCGCCACAGTGTCACCGCTCAGGCGAGAGTGGGCATCATTATCTCGCCAGAGGATGCCAGACCTGGCGACGTAGTTATCTTCAACGATCACAGCCACAATGGAATCTACGCTGGGAACGGACAGTTCTACCACGCTCCGCAACCAGGTGACAGAGTCAAACTGGCTCCAATTTTTGACCCTAGGCACTATTTCATTCGGCTTGGCACCAGCACCTAAAACAC
>JBIIQS010000050.1:0-5102 GCA_044341965.1 Rhodoluna sp. | reverse complement strand
GAATTCGCAGCCGAGTCTGATTCCAAGGCGGTGGCTTGCACTCCATGGTTAGAGAAAATAGCTTCTGAACTGGCTTTTGACTTGGTGGTCACTCGAACACTCGCCTGGCTAGTTCCAGCAGCAAGCAACCCACTGAGAATGGCTTTACCCATCGAACCAGTGCCAAGGATTGCTATCTGCTTTGTTTTCATTGTTTAAGCCTAGGCCCACATCCTTATCGGTGGGTCAGGGTAAGTTTGGAAGCTATTGGAGGATCATGGCAAAGACCAAGGCAGAGTTTTCTTGTGTGGAGTGTGGCTGGTCCACAGCTAAGTGGGTTGGCCGTTGCGGTGAGTGCCAAGCGTGGGACACCGTTCAACTAACCGCAGTTGGGTCCGGAAGAGGCACGGGTATTGTGCGCTCCATAAAGCCAGCTCTAATCGGTGATGATTTTGCTGCCAAGCCAATCACCGAAATATCTACGGATAAAGTCCACTCCAGACCAACCGGTGTTGGGGAGTTTGATCGCGTTCTAGGCGGAGGCATTGTTCCGGGAGCCGTTGTTTTACTCTCTGGCGAACCTGGTGTTGGTAAATCAACTCTGCTGCTAGAAGTTGCTGCGAACAGTGCGAAGTCCGGGCTTCGGGTTTTATACGTCAGCGGTGAGGAATCGACTGGACAAATAAAGCTTCGTGCAGATAGAACAGGGGCTTTATCTGAGAATCTCTATCTGGCATCAGAAAATGACTTGTCCACTCTGCTTGGTCAAGTTCAGCACTTGAAACCAGATTTACTAATTGTCGACTCGGTGCAGACCATTCTTGCAGGCGAAATTGACGGCGCTGCTGGAATGCCTTCCCAAGTTCGTGAGGTCGCAGCAAACCTGATTCGCGTTGCAAAAGAAACTAATCTTCCAATAATTCTCGTTGGCCACGTAACAAAAGATGGATCAGTTGCAGGACCTAGGGCCCTTGAGCACCTAGTTGATGTGGTTTGTCACTTTGAAGGCGATAGGCAAACAAGCCTTAGATTTATACGTTCTTTCAAGAACAGATTTGGTCCAACCGATGAAGTTGGTTGTTTTGAAATGACCGGTGACGGCATCGTTGAGGTTACAGATCCAAGCGGACTATTTCTTTCCAGAAACGAAACTCAAGTTTCAGGAACCTGCGTGACTGTGACTTTAGAAGGTAAGCGAGCTCTTATTTCTGAGGTTCAGGCTTTAGTTGTTAAGAGTTCAACTGCCCAGCCGAGGCGAGTGACCAACGGGGTTGATGCATCAAGAGTTGCCATGCTTTTGGCGGTGCTAGAACGACGAGCGGGGTTGAAGCTTTCCGAATTGGATGTTTATGTTTCAACCGTTGGTGGAGTAAAGATTTCCGAGCCGGCAGCTGATCTTGCCATCGCCCTTGCCATCGCCTCGGCCATCAAAGACCAACCAATTTCACACGATGTTGTGGCCTTTGGTGAAATCAGCCTTGCCGGGGAAATCAGAAAAGTAAATCAGGCAGTCATTAGGCAAAACGAAGCAAAGCGTTTGGGTTTCACAAAAGTGATTGACTCAAGCTTCACTCAGCTCAATAAAGCGCTGGCGGCGGGACTCAAAAACTAGTCCAGCACGAACTGCTGGTCGTTATTCGAAAGTTCTCCGTTTACTTCAGCTTCTAGGTGATAGCTAGCTCCACCGGTAACCACAGCTTCTTGCTCAGGTCCGCAACCTGTTGAGCTTGATACAACTTTTTCCCACGGCTGAACTGGGCTGGTGCTGGTTTGGCCTGCTTTTAGAACTACTTCGCTATCTGTTAGTCCTTCGCGATCACACTGTCTTGAGGTCCAGATTTGTTGGTCACCAGACTTGATGGTGAAGTACTGAACTTTTGCACCAACATTGAATTTGCAGTCCACGGAATTTGTGTTGGTTAAGGTGAACCAGATGTGTGGAGTTTGGTCCGAGCTAAATTTGTTCATTAGAGCACCTTGGCTATCGCCAACCTGAGCCATAACTGAAACTGTTCCTGGGGGGCAGGGTTCACCAGCCTCGACTACGACGCTGGATTCGTTTAGCCCTTCGGGTAGTGGAGTCGGTGTGGGAGTCTGTGAAGCCCCGATCCAGAGACCCACCGCATTCACACCGCCCCAAATGAGACTCACAACGATGGCAAGTGCAATAACGGCACCGATACGACGTCTGCGGTAAACAGCTGGAGAAAGTGTTCCTCGTGTTTGGGACATGCCTCTAATTTACTTGGGCAGGTTTCAAGCTTTGCCCAGGCGTGGCTGTGTTGCGGACGTTTTTTCTAACCAAACGCTTGGGGTAATAGCTCAGCGGTTAGCTTTGCTCACTTAGGCCTGTGTTTTCCTTTGCCTTTTCTAATGAAAACCCTCAATAGAACCAGATAAGTGATCCAGGCAAACACAATCTCAAAACCAACATTCATCAGAAAATCTGCGAACAGATGGTTCGGATCGGTCAGGATCTCTATCCAGGAATCCATTGACAGCCTCTCATTATTACTGTGCTTATCTGTCTAGGGAGAATGTCGCTAGTGACTAAACAGCTGCAGCAACAGGTTCTCTGAGTTTGCTAGCAAAAGTAAACTCTCCGTTTGCGAAGTCAACAACGATGTGGCTGGAGTTTTTCAGCTCTCCCTGCAGTATCTGCTCGCTAATACGGTCTTCGATTTCTCTCTGAACTGCACGACGTAGCGGTCTTGCACCAAGGGCTGGCTCGTAACCAATTTCCATTAGTCGCTCTTTTGCCTTGGAAGTCAGCTCTAGAGTTAGGTCTCTTTCCTCTAGGCGAGTAGCCAAACGCTTGATGAACAGCTCGACAATCTGCAGTAGTTCAACCTGTGAAAGCTGAGGGAACACGATTGTTTCATCAACACGGTTTAGGAACTCCGGTCTAAAGCTGCGCTTTAGCTCCTCGTTAACCTTTGCCTTCATCAACTGGTAGTCGTTTTCGCTAGAGCCTTCCAAGCTAAAGCCCATGGCTCCGCGAGAAATATCCCTGGCACCCAAGTTGGTGGTCATGATGATTACGGTGTTCTTGAAGTCAATTACTCGACCCTGACCATCGGTTAGACGACCCTCTTCAAGGATCTGAAGTAGTGAGTTGAAGATATCCGGGTGGGCCTTTTCAATCTCGTCGAACAAAACAACTGAGAATGGCTTGCGCCTAACCTTCTC
This sequence comes from Rhodoluna sp., assembly GCA_044341965.1. Taxonomy (GTDB): domain Bacteria; phylum Actinomycetota; class Actinomycetes; order Actinomycetales; family Microbacteriaceae; genus Rhodoluna. The sequence goes on along the minus strand of JBIIQS010000050.1, from coordinate 1,934 downwards.
GGTTAGCTGACCGCCTTCTTCGAATCCAACAAATCCTGGAGGGGCACCGAACAAGCGAGATACGGTGTGCTTCTCGCCATACTCTGACATGTCCAGGGAGATCAGTGCGTTCTCGTCGTCAAACAAGAACTCTGCCAATGCTTTAGCAAGCTCTGTTTTTCCAACACCGGTTGGTCCAGCAAAAATGAAGGAGCCAGATGGGCGCTTTGGATCTTTAAGTCCTGCACGCTGACGACGAATAGTTTTTGAAAGAGCAGCAATAGCTTCTTGCTGACCGATGACGCGCTTGTGTAGTTCATCTTCCATAAAGATCAACTTCGCACTTTCTTCTTCGGTGAGCTTGAATACTGGAATACCAGTTGCCTGAGCCAAAACTTCAGCAATAAGTCCTTCGTCAACGACTCCCGCAGCTGCCACGTTTCCCTTGCGGAACTGCTTTTCTAGTTGAGCTCGTTCTCCGATGAGTTTCTTTTCCTCATCGCGCTTCGAGGCAGCTAGTTCAAAGTCCTGGTTCTCGATTGCCTTTTCTTTTTCAACTCGAACACCAACGATGCGCTCTTCAATTTCGCGAAGCTCCGGTGGAGAAGAAAGAATTGAAAGTCTCAATCTGGCTCCTGCTTCATCCAGAAGGTCAATGGCCTTGTCCGGTAGGAACCTATCGGTTACATACCTGTCTGAAAGTGAGGCAGCTGCAACGATTGCACCATCGGTAATGGAAACCTTGTGGTGAGCCTCGTAGCGGTCGCGAAGACCTTTCAAGATGTTTATGGTGTGTGGCAAGCTCGGTTCGTTTACCTGAACTGACTGGAATCTGCGAGCTAGCGCTGCATCTTTTTCAAAGTGCTTGCGGTATTCGTCCAAAGTCGTTGCACCAATTGTCTGCAACTCGCCTCGAGCAAGCATCGGCTTCAAAATTGATGCTGCATCGATTGCACCTTCAGCGGCACCGGCACCAACAAGAGTGTGGATCTCATCAATGAAAGTAATGATGTCTCCGCGGGTGCGAATCTCCTTGGTAACTTTCTTTAGTCTTTCCTCAAAATCACCACGGTAACGGCTACCTGCAATCAAGGAACCAAGATCTAGTGTGTAAAGCTGCTTGCCCTTAAGGGTTTCTGGAACGTTACCTTGAACGATGGCTTGTGCCAATCCTTCAACTACTGCAGTTTTTCCAACCCCTGGTTCACCAATTAGAACTGGGTTGTTCTTGGATCTGCGAGAAAGAATCTGCATAACGCGTTCGATTTCACGCTCACGACCGATAACTGGGTCTAGCTTTCCTTCGGCAGCAGCCTGAGTTAGGTTCTTGCCGTACTGGTCAAGAATCTGTGAGCCCTTTTGCGGTGCAACTTGCTCGCCACCAACCTGAACGGTTTCTTTTCCTTGGAATCCAGAAAGCAGCTGAATCACTTGCTGGCGCACGCGGTTAGTGTCTGCGCCTAATCGAGTAAGCACCTGAGCGGCAACACCCTCACCTTCGCGGATAAGTCCCAAAAGCAAGTGCTCTGTCCCGATGTATGAGTGGCCTAATTGAAGCGCTTCGCGAAGCGAAAGTTCAAGAACTTTTTTGGCGCGTGGGGTAAATGGAATATGACCAGATGGAGCTTGCTGACCCTGACCGATAATTTCCTGAACCTGATCACGAACGGAGTCGAGGTTAATTCCAAGAGACTCGAGAGCCTTAGCGGCGACTCCTTCTCCCTCGTGAATAAGACCCAAAAGAATGTGCTCGGTACCGATGTAGTTGTGATTTAGAAGCTTGGCTTCTTCTTGGGCCAAGACGACAACTCGCCTTGCCTTATCGGTGAATTTCTCGAACATTTCTTGGCTCCTTATGACGCCGCTAATAACGTCTAGATAAAGATGTTAACCAGCCACGAGGCCCCTTTGGGGGCTTGTTCGCCCTAGGCGTTAGGCAGCTTTTTGCGCTTGGC
>JBIIQS010000049.1:0-5146 GCA_044341965.1 Rhodoluna sp. | reverse complement strand
GGTAGGAGTTGCTCCGGCTCACGCGACTACTAGTGGAGGAATTGCCCTCTACCTCTCGGCCCCCCTTGTTCAGGGTGCAGAGATTGACTCCGAGGAGACGTTGACCGAAAATTTCAATGGCCTGGGTGGAAGTCCCGAATTAGAGGGTTCAACGTGCCCGACGACCCTTGCGATCGGCACGGTTAGCACCGCGCCCTCGACGGCCGCTTGTCAATATCGAACTCCAGGGATTTATGGCGGCGCCGCCGCCACTACTTCGAGTCCGGTTTTTGGGGGCGATGGATCCAATTATTTTGGTACAGACGGCAATCCCAGCTCGGCGATCACTTTTACTTTTCCCGCTGGTGTGAAGTACGTCGGATTCTGGTGGTCGGGCGGTAACAGGGGAAACGTTGTGACCTTTTACAACGGCGCCACCGAAATTGCCAGCCTCGACACTCTTGACCTGGAGACAATATTGGGCGCCAACCCACCAAGCACTTGGCCTTCAGGCAACGGATCAGTGACTTCCATGGGAGGAACCGCCTATCCGAAAGGACACTACTTCGGTAATCCACGCGGGTATGCACAGTATCCGCCTACTTCCCAGTCGGTGGCTCTTTCACAGGGGGGATTCGGCCCCTATACCGAGCACCGAGGCTACGTATATGCGTATCTGAACCTATTCCTCACCGGCGATCAGACTGCAACCTCTGTGAAATTTAGTGGGAACGGGTTCGAGTTCGACAACCTGACGACGTCAACACTTGAGCAAACCCCCGCCGCTTCGCTGGTTTTTGCGAAGGGACTCATTGGAAAGACAGTTCAGTTCCTTTCAGGCGCGACTGACGCGACCGGATCAATGGTCGCGCAGGCCTCCACTGCGGCCGCAAATCTCAGCGCAAACAGGTACCAGCGCTCCGGATACACGTTCACTGGTTGGAACACTGCCGAGTATGGAACGGGGACCCCTTACGGGGCAGGCGCTAACTTTAACTTTGCTGCTGACCTGACACTTTACGCCCAATGGCAACTGGCACCGACCCCACCACCGAGTGCTGGCGGAGGCGGGTCCTCGGGAAGTCTTGCAGCAACACAGCTAGCAGCGACGGGTGCTGATTATTCCCTGGGTCTTCTCGCCGCGGTGGGAACTCTAAGCTTGGGCGTTGTCGCCATAACAGCCACTGCGGCCCATGCGCGACGAAGACGCCGCTCGCTCTAGCGGGTAATCGTTTTCCAGGACGCACGGATATCGTGCTGTCCACTTGCGATAAGGAAGATTGACACCGTTTACTCAACTGAATAGAGAAACACAAACATGCCTAGGTCCAACGGCCGTGGTTCGCCTGTTTTGTTCGACTGTAGACTGAGAGCTATATTTACTCGCCTTCGTAGCTCAGTGGATAGAGCAAGAGCCTTCTAATCTCTTGGTCGCAGGTTCGATTCCTGCCGAGGGCACTTTTATCTAGCTGTATTCCTCACTAGCGCCGAGGTCAAGCCGGCACTAGTCATCAGGCGCGAGGCCCCCAAAAGCTTTACAAAACCGCAACTTTTCGGACCTTTGATTGCAAAGCCTTTTTTTTGGGCGGCGGTAGGCTTATCAAAGCTGAGGAGCTTTAGGGGAAGCTCCAAAAGACAATGAAGTCCATGAATTGATTAGGTGATATGTTGAGCACTAAATCCTCTAGTAAGCCCACCCCTTCAAATTCAGCATCAGCAACTTCGGCAGTGGGCTTGACCATGCTGAATAAGACTTTTGGCGATATCACCGCCGTTGAGAACCTCAACCTGGAGATTCCGCAGGGTGAGTTTTTCTCAATGCTTGGCCCTTCGGGTTCAGGTAAAACCACAGTTCTTCGAATAATTGCTGGTTTTGAAACGGCTAGTAGCGGGAAGGTATTTCTCGAGGGTGCCGACGTTACAGACCTTGCACCTTTCGATAGAGATGTGAACACTGTTTTTCAGGACTACGCACTATTTCCACATATGAGCATTCAACAAAACGTTGAGTATGGTCTTCGCGCCAGAAAAATTCCCAAAGCCGAGCGAGCCAAGCTCGCATCTGAAGCAATTGAATCCGTGAAGCTCACGCACCTAGCTGATCGGCTACCTCACCAGCTATCCGGAGGTCAAAGGCAGCGTATTGCCTTGGCACGCGCTCTTGTGCTTCGTCCAAAAGTTTTGCTCCTCGACGAGCCTCTGGGTGCTTTGGATAAGCAGCTTAGGGAGGAAATGCAGGTTGAGCTCAAGCGCATCCAGCGAGAAGCGGGCATCACCTTCGTGTTCGTCACACACGATCAAGAAGAAGCTATGCGAATGAGCGATCGGATTGCGGTGTTCAAACAGGGCCGAATTGAGCAAATAGGTACCCCTCGAGAGGTTTACGAAAACCCTTCCTCTGCGTTCGTCGCAAGCTTTCTGGGAGTTTCAAACCTGATTTCTGGAGCCGCTGCAAAAGAACTATTTGGCTCTGATCAGCTGGTGAACGTAAGGCCAGAGCGAATCAGACTTCTAAAAGAGAACGCAAAAGTTTCTGAGGGTGAAATCGGAGTCAAGGCATCCATCACGGATGTTGCGTATACCGGGGCTAACACTATTTACGTGTTGGAATCCGATAGCGGGCTTAGGTTGATTGCCACCAGATTAAATGAAGAGTTACCGGGACAAGACTTAGATCTTGAAACGGGTGACAGGGTATTGGCTTCCTTCCGGAAGGAACATGTTGCCAAGATTCCAACCAAATAATGAGAGGAAAAAATGAAGAGAAGCAAATTAGCGCTTCCAGCACTATTCGCGGCTAGCATCTTGGTGCTATCTGGCTGTGCGACAACAGCAACAGAAGAAGGAAGTGGAGAACTAACTCTTACAGTGCCAGACGTGCCAATGAAGGCCGAGCTCGGTGAGTTTGAGGGAGAACTAAACATTGTCAACTGGTCTGGTTTCGTAGACCCAAAGTGGTCGGACCCATTCACAGCTGACACTGGTTGTGTTGTCAACTCCCGTGTTGCCGGCACTAGCGACGAGATGGTAACTCTGATGCGCACAGGTGAGTACGACATCGTGTCGGCTTCCGGTGACGCAGCACTTCGCCTAATCGTTGGTGGAGACGTAGCACCACTAAACATGGAGCTAATCCCAAACTTCAGCGATGAAATCGCCGAAGGCATGAAGGGTCAGATCTATGACGTTGTAAACGGAAAGCCATACGGTGTTCCAATTGGCCGAGGTGCAAACCTTCTTCAGTACAACGAAACAGTTACTGGTGGAGCACCAGAGAGCTGGGACGTTGTTTGGGAAGCTGACAGCGCCTACGCCGGCAAGATCACCGCTTATGACGCACCAATTTACATTGCTGATGCAGCTGTGTACTTGATGTACCACAAGCCTGAGCTTGGAATCACAAACCCATACGCACTAGATGAGACTCAGCTAGCCGCTGCAGTTGAGCTGCTACAGCAGCAGAACAAAATCATCGGTGAGTACTGGTCAGATCCCGTAGCTCAGATTACTTCCTTCGTCGGTGGCAACACCGTTGTTGGAACTAGCTGGGAGATCCTCAAGAAGTTTGCGGCTCAGGACAACCTGAAGACCACATTGCCAAAAGAGGGTTCAACCGGATGGTACGACACCTGGTTGGTTTCATCAACCTCTCCAAACTCGAACTGTGCTTACGCATGGATCGACTACACAAGCCAGGCAAGCGTTAACGGAGCAATTTCAATGAACTTTGGAATGGCCCCTGCAAACATTGCCTTCTGTGCAACCGATGCCGAAACTCAGGCTCACTGTGACCAGTTCGCAGCTGAAGACGAGGCTTTCTGGGATCAGGTATGGCCTTGGACCACTCCAATCGAGGAGTGTGTTGATGGACGCACTGATGTTAAGTGCACCAGCTTCCAAGACTGGACCAATGCGTGGGTAACCGTTAAGGGTTAGTTCCAACGCTTTGCCGGGTGGGGGTCAAACCCCACCCGGCAATACCAGCTAATTGGCTTTAGAAAAATCAACATTCTTTTTATTAGGCAGGTGAGAAATTGAGCGCTATCCAAAAATCTCCTAAGCGCCCGCTTTCGACCTACCTTCACAGAAGACCAACCACCAGGCTCATCGCACTTCTTGCGCTTCCCATGACCTGGCTGGTTGGGGTGTACATCATCTCACTTGCACTTTTGTTGATCACCGCTTTTTGGTTTATTGATCCATTCACCTCGAAGGTGATACCTGGGTTCACTCTCGAGAACTTCGTAAACATTTTTACGGTTCCGGCCTATTTATCGACTTCAATCAGGACGCTCGCAATTGCGGTTGCCGTGACCGTTGTGTGCATTGTATTTGCCATTCCGCTTGGAATATTTATGGCAAAGATCGCAAAGCCCTGGGTTAGAAATATGCTCGCAGTTGCCATAACCTTGCCGCTTTGGGCGGGGTATCTTGTGAAGCTTTTGGCCATGCGTCTCACATTTACCGAAGAGGGATTGTTCAACTGGCTGATGAGCCCATTTGGAATCACTGGGCCTGGTTTTGGTATTCCCGTAACTGTTTTGACTTTGGCATACCTATGGTTCCCATACATGGCGCTACCTGTTTTTACAGCAATAAGGCAATTGCCGCTGAATCTATTTGACGCATCCGCTGATCTAGGTGCCAAGGGCTGGCCGACAGTTTTTAGGATGGTGCTACCACTTATAACCCCCGCGATTATCGCCGGCAGCGTCTTTACCTTCTCTTTGAGCCTGGGGGATTACCTGGCCGCCAAGTTCGTTGGCGGTTCGACCCAGATGATTGGGTCGATTATCGCCTCAAACATCAACCTGAATCCTCCGGTTGCTGCAGCTTTCTCTATGGTTCCTATCGCGTTTGTGGTCATGTATCTAATGATCGCTAGGCGCACTGGCTCACTGGAGAGGATGTAGCTAAATGCTTAGATTCTCTAGAGTTTCAAAATGGTTCTTGATGGCCATTGTTACGGTTGTTTTGATTTTTATGTACGCGCCATTGTCAGTTCTAATCCTGAATGCATTCAATGAGCGCCAGATTTCGGCCTGGCCCATTCAAGAGTTTTCTTTCAAGTGGTGGGTTGTGGCATTTGAGTCCGAAGAGATACGTGCAGCGCTTTTGAATTCAGCGATAGTGGCCTTCGGTGCCATGGTCATTGCCATGATTCTTG
>JBIIQS010000048.1:0-5323 GCA_044341965.1 Rhodoluna sp. | reverse complement strand
GCAATCACTTCGGTGGTTATCTTGCTTTCAGGCCTTGGTGTTGTCGCAAACGAGAACTACATCCAAGGTCAGATCTCTGCAGCTGCCGATGCCGAATTCGCGGTTGAGCTAGCTCAGCTGCGGATTGGGTTGGCGGTACGAACTCTACTCCAGTGAAAATCGAGTTAGATCCTGCCCTTTATGAGATTTATGTAAACACTGTAGGAATCTCGGTACTTGTTCACGAAGCAGCTCATGCTAGACAGTGGTTCAAATATGGCTCGAACATCATCACCGCTAATGAGGGTTACACCGGGTTGGTTGGAACCATCGCGGTTGAGCGCATGGCGGATTGCGCGACCATCGTAAAGCTGGGTTATTCGACCAATGTTTATACCAGCAACTGCACACCGAGTGAGCTCGAGGCTGCTGCAACAATCTGGTAAATCAAATAACGTTTCCACTTAATTAAGTTAAGCGGAACAAAAAAATTTGCATTCACAAGCATCGCTAAAATATCGCCTATGTCAAAAATCAGCGATTCCAGATCATATGGTCAGGGAGCCCAAGGGGAACCTTCCGCTCCAAAAGAAAACAAAGTTGGCTTCTTCAAGCGCATCAGATATAACTTCGACAATTCTCTGTCAAAGCCTGGTGCTTTTGTTGGCTATGTCTTTGTGGCCATCATAATTCTGGCCTTCATAATGACCGCGGTGCAGGGTGCTATCGCAACCGTCGTAGCCCTAAATGAGCCGCTTGACCCAGCTACTTACTTCTTTAAGTTCTGGGAATCGTTCACCAAGATATTGGGTATTGGTTCTACTGCTGCCTGGGGAACACAGATCATCAATACCTTCTATTGGGCAATTGGAATCGCCATTTCTGGTGCTGTAATCGGTTTTATCTCGGCTCAGATTATCCGTGCGGTAGCCAAGCTTCAGGAAGGTAAGAGCGCTGTTATCGAGTCCGGCCACACCCTGATCCTTGGCTGGTCAAACCGGGTTTTCCCAATTCTTTCAGAGCTAGCTATCGCCAACGAAAATGTTCGGAAGCCTAGAGTTGTAGTCTTTTCCCCTACCACTAGAGCTTTGATGGACTCGGAGATTAGATCTCGGGTGCCAAACCTGGGCAAGTTGAAGGTGATCACCCGAACCGGTGACCCAACTAACCCAGAGGATCTAAAGCGCGCCAATGTCTCGAGTGCGAAATCAATCATCATCTTGGATGCTGATGAAGCAGGAGACGCAACGATTGTTTCCACAGTTCTTGCCGTAAAATCCGTAAACACAAATCCGAAAACCAGAATCATCGCCGAGCTTGACGATGAAAACACCGCCGAGGCAATCGCCTCCGCTACGAACGGTCAAGTTATTGCCGTTCGGTCCCAGAACGTAATTGCCCGGGTAACGGCCCAGGCTTCCAGACAGCCAGGGCTGGCCGCGGTTACCCTGGATTTACTGGATTTTGCAGGCGACGAAATATACATCTCAGGGATTCCTGAGCTAGTGGGCAAGACCTACGCCGATGCCCTTTTGGCCTTCAACCAGGCTTCGGTTATTGGTCTTGTGGATGCTGATGGTGTCCCTCAGATAAACCCATCTATGACCAGAAAAATTGCAGCCGGCACCAAGGTGATTGCGATCGCCGAAGACGATGACAAGATTGTTTACTCGGGGCTTCGTTCGGACCTAAAGATCAAAAAAATTGCTTCTTCTACTGGCTCTTCGAAAAAGCCTGAACACCTGTTGTTTATCGGCTGGTCCTCAATGGGACGGGCTGTTGTGAGTGAACTTTCCCAGTTCCTACCCAAGGGCTCTACCGTTCACATTGTCGCCGAGGCTCGGCACGTTGCCCTAGAGGAATTGAAGGGCTTGAACTTTGGAAAGAACATTAAGGTAACCCACTCATCGGTTTCTGGAGACATCGATGAGCTCATCGAGGCCGCCTCAGCCAAGAAATACAACGAAGTTGTAATACTTGGCTACCGCGAGGCAATTAGTGAAGCGGAAGCCGATTCCCAAACCATGCTCACCATGTTGCAGATGAACCAGCTATTTGAAGCCAAAGGTAACGGCGTCGAGCCAACAAGACTGGTTGCCGAGATTTTAGACAGCCGCAAGGCAGAGCTTGCCAGAGTTGCGGCTGTTGACGATATGGTCGTTAGCGATAACCTGGCTGCGCTTCTGATTGCTCAAGTTTCTGAGAACCCAGCGCTTGCCCCGGTATTTGATGATCTGTTTGACGCGACCGGCGCATCAATCAGCGTGAACCCAATCGAGATCTACGCCAAGGTTGGCAAACCCGTTGAGTTTGCAGAACTAGTTGCAATTGGAAGAGCGCACGGTGAATCAGTTATTGGCTACCGCACTCTGCAAGGGTCAAAGAACTTGGCTTCGTCTGGTGTGAAACTTAATCCTATTAAGTCCAGGATGTTTACTCCTGCCAAGGGCGATGGACTGATTGTGGTTGGGAACCTTCGTTAGCTTGCGCTGCGAGATTTGACTCATTGAAAACCTTCGGATATCCGAAGGTCCTGTTTTGTAATGTACTATATGAAGACTATGTCTAGAAGGCCCCGTGAGAGTGTAACCAACTCAGTTGAGCTAAGTCCTGAGGTTCAGTCCATCGCGGATAGCTTGGGAGCAAGCATTTCAACAAGAGATTTGATTATTCTTTGCTCGATGGATCAGATGATCGAAACTGGCCCAGTTGATTTCAACTCGGGAACAGTTTGCGATCTGTTGAGCCTCAAACACCCCATGATTAACTACTACTTTGGTTCTCGCGATGGCTTGATTACTGAAGCAACCATCTGGGCATACCGTCATTGGTCCAACAGAGTCCTGACTGCAAGCCGAAATGCTCCCATAAACGGCGAGAAAAGATTGCGTGCCTATCTAGAGACCAATCTAGAATGGTGCAGAAACATGGGCGCACTGACTGTATTGTCTCAGTATCCAGTGCTATCAAAGGCTGTCAAGGCTCTACTTGATGAAGGTTATTCCATCGAGTTACAAAAAGACTTCGAGTACCATTTGGTGTTTTTGGCAACCCTAATCATAGATATCCGAAGTGGCAAAAACTCAGACCTGGATTTTGATCAAACCAACTATCCCAAGGGAAAATACATGCTAACCCACCCTAGAGAGCTGCTTGATGCCACTAGTGTTGCTTGGGCTAGTCATGGTATCAATCTCTGGATAAGCGGATCTCACACCCCGACCAATAATCTTCGTAAAGAATTCACTGCAAAAGTCAGTGAAGATTTGGCAATTAAGGTGCACACCGAAAATATTCTTGCCGTTGCCAGAGGACGAAAATAGTCCAAGGCTTATCACCTTTCCGTTCAGCTTGCTCCTATTAGCATCGGTGATACCCTGAGTCAACCGGGGTCCCCGGGCGAGCTGGATTAGGAGATAAAACATGGATATAAACCAGATTGACCCAACACTTAGAAAAGCAACCGCTTCCTTTCCAAAACTTCCTGTGACCAGCAGATTTGGAAGAATTATCACCAGATCTTTGCTCCCGTTGCTTATTCCAAAACTAAAGGCGCCTCCTGGAATAACTATTGAGCAGCTAAAGATATCAGATGGCTTGAAACTGAGAATTTACACTCCCGCCGGTCAAAGAACTCGTGCCGCCATGCTTTACATTCATGGCGGTGGGATGATGATTGGTTCGCCAGCGATGGATGATGCTCTTCTAGCAGGCACTGCCGCCGAACTCGATATCGTAATAGTCTCTCCGGACTACAGGCTCGCTCCAGAGCACCCATATCCTGCTCCAGTTGATGACTGTCACAGCGCCTGGATTTGGATACAACAGAATCTTTCCCCACGAGGGATAGATGGCAATCGCATTGCAATTGGTGGTGAAAGCGCTGGGGGTGGCTTAGCTGCTGGATTGGTTCTTCGTATCCACGATGAGGGTGGCCCACAACCTGTTGCCCAGTGGTTATTTTGCCCAATGCTAGACGATCGAACAGCCCTTGATAGATCTCTTGATGACCTAGATCACTTTGTGTGGAACAACAAAATGAACCTTGCTGGTTGGCGCTCTTATCTTGGAAATAACTTCGGGACAGACCAAGTCTCTGCCTATGCAGCTCCTGCCAGAAGAGTAAGTCTCGAAGGACTGCCAAACGCTTGGCTAGGCGTTAGCGATGTTGAGCTGTTTTTTGAAGAGAATAAGGCCTATGCCAACAAACTGACTGCCGCGGGGGTACCTTGCCAGTTGGATATAGTTTCTAGCGCTCCTCACTCTTTTCAAGGTTTGGCTCCTGATTCAGAACTTGCCAAAAATTACCTGGCTAGGGCAAAGAGTTGGCTCAAAGCAGCCCTTGCAGTCTAAATCCAGTGGATGAGCTACCTGGTTTCGGCGAAGATGTATGCAGCTAGCTGGCTATTTAGCTCCGAAGCATCAATAGCGAGCAGCTGAGGCACTGCCTGGTCCCAGCCCTCATTGCTACTTAGCACCTGAAGCTCGTGAACATCCAGAAAGCTGAAGTTCATGTACAGATACTCATATCCCAGCATCCCCAAATCGTAGGCAATGTTCGGATCCGACTGACAAACCTGATCGTTGGTTAGTAGCCCTAGTAACTCGGACTCAGATAAGTCTGTAATGCCGAGCTCGCTAGTTTTCAATCGAGCCAATACGTCTGCCCTCGGCCTAGAGCTAGATTCTAAATAAGTTTCAAAGAAGGTTGCCTGCCCCTCAGCCATCCAGCACCTGCCCCCGTAGCCGAATACAGCTTGGTAGAAGTGAGCTGATTCGTGCCTGGATACGTAGTCAATGCCTCGATTTGTGAAGGCCGTTCCAACCACATTGTCTTGGTAGTTTTTGCCGTTAACGGTGTTTCCCGCACCACAAAACACATCCGCAGAGAGCCTGCAGTGTCCCAGTTCGTTGATTTCCTCATTCCACATCTCTACCGGAAAGCTTGGGTCTTGCCCAGCTCGGAAATCTACCCACCACTGGTAATCTTTCTCACTTGCTAGAACCCAGTCTTGATCTAGAGACTCAAGTCCAAGGAATTGATACATCTTGAGCTTTTCGGAGAATCTCGCTATTACGCTATCAACTTTGCTTTGGACTGCGGTTGGTCCTTTGGTGTATTCGATCTCGAAGGGTTCTAGCTGGTGGGCAGCTTCATCGATTGCTTTGTAATGTTCCTTGAGCGCTTCCAGAGTTTTAGCTTCCGGTAGGGAAGAAATCAATTCCGTGATTTGTTGTTGGGTGAGGTCCGTAATTGCTTCTTCACTAGCCTCCGGCGAAGCTGGGATCGAATTGGATGAGTCTGGGGAAAGTGAGCAGCCGGACAAAAGGATGACGGTGCAGG
>JBIIQS010000047.1:0-5330 GCA_044341965.1 Rhodoluna sp. | reverse complement strand
GCTTGCTTAGCTCACGATTTGGGGCACCCTCCCTTTGGTCACAATGGCGAAGCAGCACTAAACGAGTGGTCCAAAGAATTCGGCGGATTCGAGGGCAATGCCCAAACGCTGAGACTGCTATCTCGAATCGAACCAAAAGTATTCGATGCCAACGGAAAAAGCCGCGGTCTAAACCTCACTCGCGCAGTGTTAGATGCATCGTGTAAGTACCCGTGGTCTAGAGAATCAGGCAAGGCAGAATCTGGTGGAGACTACTCAGTGAAGTTTGGTTACTACCAGGACGACAAAGATGTCTTTGAATTCTTAAGGTCCGGAGCGACCCCAATGCGTAAGTGCATCGAAGCCGAGGTTATGGATTTTGCGGATGATGTTGCCTACTCAGTCCACGACTTTGAGGATGCCATTGTTTCAGGATATGTAAATCTCTCAGAGATCAACTCGGCATCTTCTGAGCCGGGTCTACTACAAAAGATCTCAGAGTGGGACGGATCAGAGCTGACTATTTCAGATTTTGAACAAGCGCTTGCTAGGTTGCGTTCAAATAGTTATTGGCTCTCAAGTCACAGTGGCCAAATGACAGATCAGGCAACCCTGAAGAACCTAACCAGTGCTCTAATTGGCTCATTCGTCAGAAGAACCACAGACCAAACAGAATTAGCAAACGCTTCCGAGCACTTAGTTAGATACCAGGGAGCCCTGGTGGTTCCATCAGAAGTTAGAGCTGAGATAGCAGTTCTTAAAGGAATAGTGTCTGCCTATTTGATGTCCGATGAGAAAAGGCAGCCTTACTACCAATGGCAAAGGGCGATTCTTTCTGAGCTTGCAGATGCTCTGCTAGCTGCCAACGGCAAGCACCTAGACACTTACTGCGCCAGCGCTTGGCAGGAAACAACCACCGACGAGCAAAAGCACCGTGTGATTGTTGACCAAGTGGCATCACTTACTGACGTATCGGCTCTTAGCCTGCACCACGAACTAGTGACTAAATAGGATTATCAAGTGGCCGGAAAAATAAGCGCGAGAGACATCGAGGAAGTAAAGGCTCGGATCAACATCGCCGACGTGATTGGCGGTTACGTTGCTCTAAAGCCAGCCAGTGCGGGAAGCCTGAAGGGGCTTTGCCCGTTTCATCAAGAGAAATCCCCCTCTTTCAACGTCAGGCCCCTGCAAGGTTTCTATCACTGCTTTGGTTGCGGGGCAGGTGGCGATGTCTACAAGTTCTTGCAGGAGATGGAATCACTGAGCTTCTATGAAGCGGTCGAAAACCTAGCCCAAAAAGCTGGCTACACCCTCACCTACGAAGCTGGTTCAAACGCCCCAGACCAGGGACAAAAAGCCAGAATCTATGAAGCAAATCTTGCTGCTTCCAAATACTTTGCCGAGCAACTAGGAACAGACGCTGCAACCACAGGCCGAGACTTCTTGAAATCGCGTGGTTTTGATAAATCAGCGGCCGAAACGTTTGGGGTGGGTTTTGCTCCAAAGGGCTGGAACAACCTCGTTGATCACCTCAAGACTTTGGGTTTCACCGAGGATGAGTTAGTGCTCGCCTCGCTGGCCTCCAGGGGAGAGCGGGGTCTGTACGACAAATTCCGCGGAAGGCTAATCTGGCCAATTAGAGACACCTCTAACCAGGTGATTGGTTTTGGTGCTAGAAAACTATTTGATGATGACCAGGGGCCCAAGTATCTAAACACTTCAGAAACCCCCGTGTATCACAAGTCAGCGGTGCTATATGGAATTGATCTAGCTAAGAAGGAAATCTCCAAAACGCAAAAAGTAGTCGTAGTCGAGGGATACACCGACGTGATGGCTTGTCACCTAGCTGGAGTCACCACCGCGGTTGCAACCTGTGGAACAGCATTCGGAGATGAGCACATTCGAATCCTAAATCGCATGCTTTCAGCCAATGTGGATAATCCAGCAGAAGTAATTTTCACTTTTGACCCAGACGAAGCTGGTCAAAAAGCAGCTATGCGCGCCTTCGCTGACGCAGACAAGTTCCACGCCAACAGCTTTATAGCGGTTGGCCCAGATGGGCTTGACCCATCGGATCTGAGGGTCCAAAAAGGCGATGAAGCCTTGCAGCTGATGATTGAAAGCAAAAAACCCATTTATGAGTTTGCCATCAAGCAGAAGCTAAGAAACTTTGACCTATCCAGCGTAGAAGGTCGAGTTGGTGCCGCCAGGGCAGCCGCTGGCGTCATTGCAACCATTCGGGACTCCGCAATGCGCTCTGTTTACCTTAGAGAAGTTGCTAACTGGGTGAACCTTGATGTTTCGGAAGTTAGCGCCTTGGTAGAGCGTGCTATCAAGGACAAGGTTGTTGCGGCTGTTGCACCAATGCGACAGGACGTTGCCGCAGAACCTTCTGCACAGTCCTATGAGGAGCCAGATCTTCGAGACCCAACTATTCGATTTGAGCGACAGTTACTGGAGGTGCTAATTCAGCACCCGGCAGAGATTGAAGAAGATAAATTCCTAGAACTAGTGTCGGGAGATTTCCTAGCCAAGGTGCACTCCGTACTTGCCTCAGCTCTTTTGGCCAATGCCGCACACCGCAAAGACTCCAACTGGTTGGTCAAGCTATCAGAGTCGCTTGAACCAGCCCTTCACCAGATCCTTCGGGCGATGGCCGCAACATCGCTACCGGCGAGAACCGAAGAGGAACTGAAGCGCTATGTAGACGGCGTTGCAGTTAGTGGTTTTATAAACCTTCTCACCAGGCAGAAGCTTTCTTTGCAGGCTGTTCTTCGTCAAACCGAACCATCGGATTCAGCCAAGATTTCTGAAATCCAAAAAGAGCTTATGGACATCGAACAGCGCAGGCGGGCACTTCAACGTGGCTAACAATTTTGTCGCAATCGAGCCAAAAAGCTTTCCGGAATACGAAAAAGCCTTAGAACTAGGTGGAGCAAAGCTCTCACCGATGGGGCCAGATGTTCGCGGCCTGATTTGGACCGATTACTCTTCCCCAACTGCACTGGGTGAAATAATTGATCACAACCCGCAGTTGGAATGGGTGCAATTACCATTTGCCGGAGTTGACGCATTCGCAAAGCAATTAGACAAGAAGGTGTTGTTCACTAGCGCTAAAGGAGCATATAGGGAACCAGTAGCTGAGCATGCCCTAATGCTGGCTTTGGCTCTTGGTCGAAAGCTTCCAATTCGCATCAAGGCTTCCAGTTGGGGTAAGCGTGAAGCTTTTAGCTTCTATGATTCAAAAGTTCTGCTCATTGGCGCCGGTGGAATATCTGAGGAGCTCAGAAAACTTCTTGCGCCTTTTAGGGCAGAGATTACTGTGGTTAGAAACAACGCTGACCTACCTTTCGCTGGCGTCAAAAAAGTAGCGGGGATGGAAAAACTAGATAGTTTGATTCCAGAGGCTGACCTTGTGATTGTGACCTGCGCTTTGACAGATCAAACTCGCGGACTAATCAATTACCAGCGGTTGTCGCTTTTCAAGCCGACTGCCTATCTTGTGAATGTCGCCAGAGGACCAATTGTGGTTAGCGATGATCTAATTCGAGCTTTAGATGAAGATCTGCTAGCTGGGGCCGGGTTGGATGTAACCGACCCAGAACCGCTTCCAGGCGGACACGCCTTTTTTGGCCGTGACGACCTGATTCTGACGCCTCATACCGCCGACACAAAGGAAATAGTCACCAAGCTGTTTGCCACCCGCATCGAGCAGAATGTAAAGGCTTTTTTGGGTAACGGTGCCTGGGTGGGCGAGGTTAGCCCTTCTATGGGCTACTGATATAGCAGGGCCGCCATTTTTGGTAGTGTTGGAGGCTGCGCAAGCATTCCTCGGTAGCTCAATTGGCAGAGCAATCGGCTGTTAACCGATAGGTTCTTGGTTCGAGTCCAAGCCGGGGAGCCAGAGAATCCAGCCCACATCAAAGCAACCCTCAGGAGACATGTGTGATTCGCTGGATACTAGACACCAAATGGGTTCCAGAGATTGCTCTTTTTCTCACCCTCTTGGCTGTTTTTGGCGGAATCAACGCCGCTACTAGCGGAATTAGCTACTTTCTCTTGTCCATCCCATTCGCGCTAGCTTCGCTTTTCGTTAGAGAGTACAGCTACCTCACAGGCGCAGTAATCCTGATCGGAGCCACTCTGCATATTGGCTTCTCTGCGGCGCCATCCTTCGGGAACTTAGTTCTTGCAGTCGTTGCTTTTGTTTCCGGCGTGTTCACGCCTAATCCATGGCGAGTAATCAACACCCTGGCCGTCAGTGCTACTTCGTTAGTGATAATCGCAAGCGCTTCCTATAACCCAATTCTTTCGCTGCCTAACTTGGGGATTATCGAATTCACTGACACTGGAAGACTGGTTTTGTTTATCACTGGTTCGATCCTCGCGGGTAGCCTTATCGGCCTTGCCGCAGTTGCCGGTCGGCTCGTGCGCGAGCAATATCTTCAGCGGCAATTCCAAGGCAACCGCAAATACTCAAACTCCCAGCAGGATGAAATCTCGCTGGAGCTAGCCGAGCAAGCCAAGCGCTTCGAAATGGCGGGGGACATGAACGAAAGTGCAGTGCAGCACATTTCTTCAGTGATAACGAACGCAGAGGCTGGTTTATACACGGCCAAGCTAGACCCAGATGCGGGTCTGCGTGCTTTGGACAAAGTGCTGCTAAGTGCAAAGGCCGCGCACGCTGAACTTAGAAGGCTCTACGAGACCATCAATCGTGGAACCGTCATTTCCACTGCGCCACCCACTCTAGAAAGCATCTCGGCTCTTGAGCTAAAAATGCGCGAGGCCGGTTACAAAATGGCCATAACTTACTCGGGTTCCCGAGTTCCATTGGATAGCTCAATGGAGATTGCAATTTATCGAATTGTTTTTGAGGCAATAAAGAATGTTCGCCAGCACAACCCCAAAGGCACCACGGTAACCGTGGAGATGACCTGGTTTGAAACTAGCCTTCAGGTAATCATTCGCGACAACGGTGTCGAGGTTGTTCGAAAAAGCGCTGTTGGTCCAAATGGCTTACCTGCACCCTATGACGCCAACGACGACATCGATAACCTGCTAGAAAAAGTCATCGGACCCGGAATCACAGCTATGCGTGAGCGTGTTGAGAGCTTCGGTGGATCGCTAGAGGCTCAACGGGTAGTTGGGGTTGGATTCACCGTTTCGGCTCTTTTCCCGATTCTTCGCCCCAAGCAAGACTGATCAGAACCTGCATGAGTCAACCGCTTCGAATTGCCCTGATTGATTGGAACACGAGTGTTCGATCTGCCAGGAAGATAATTCTTGATGCCACTGAAGACCTCACCGTGGTCTTTGAATCCGATGGCAGCCAAGATCAGCTAAACCAG
>JBIIQS010000046.1:0-5332 GCA_044341965.1 Rhodoluna sp. | reverse complement strand
ACAAATCCGCCACCTGGAACAACTACTTCTTCGACTTCTTCAACGGCTAAGTCAATTTCGACCGCAGTAATGTCTACCGCTTCTGCAACATCGGCGACTATGTCCTCTACGGACTCCAGGACGTCGACATCAACATCGTCTAACTCATCTTCGGGAAGGTCGGATATTTTGGACTTTGCAGGCTTGGTTTTTAAATCAGTTTTCTTAGCCTTTACTGCCGGTCCCTTAGAACTCGCTTTAGACTTTCCCGCTGGCTTCACAGCAGCAGGCTTGGCAACTTTCTTAGAGACAGATTTAGCAGGCTTTGCATTCTTTGCCGAAGCCGTCTTCAAAGAAGCCTTTGGCTTTGAGCTCTTGGTCGCTGCCTTGGTTGCGCCGGCAGCTTTTTTGGTCTTCGGGTCGGCCTTCAAGGAGGCTTTGGGGGAAGCCTTCTTTGTAGCTACTGTCGCCTTTGCCAATGTAACCTCTCGATGATGCCTTGATTTCGGGAATTACTAAGACCCATGTCAAGTCGAAAAGTTGCTTCGACGACTGGGTCTTCTCCAATTATGGCACCTATTTACAGCAGTTCTTGTACACGGCACCTTGGAAGATCTAGAACCCTGGTTTGGCTTCAACTATTCCTGATCTAGCCTTGGAGACATGCCATTAGCGATAGTCACAGGGGCCAACACTGGGCTTGGTTTCGAAACTGCAGTTGCCCTAGCCTCCAAGGGTTTCGAGGTTCTAATCACGAGCCGAAGCGCTCTCAAAGGTAATGCGGCGGTTTCAAGAATCACTAGTTCCAACCCAATGGCCAAGGTTTCAATGATGGAGCTTGATCTGGCATCGATGGGATCAATCAACAAGTTCGTTTTTGACTATCGCGCCAACTATGGCGCCTGGGATGTGCTGGTGAACAATGCCGGAGCCAAGATACTTTCTAACTACGCCGAAACCGAGTTCGGGGTCGAATACCACTACGGCGTGAACGCGGTAGGTCATTTTGCTCTGACGATGGATCTACTCACTCATCGAGCAGAAAATTCTCGAGTCGTGTCCGTTGCTTCGATAATTGCTCGATTCGCACCAAGCAAACTTGGACCCGCTGGCTCCAGGCAGAACTACCAAGCTGGGATGAGTTATAGCGCAAGCAAACTTGCAAACCTTGCCTTCGCACTAGAGCTCGAGAACCTTCTAGGCTCAGGCAGTTTTTCATCGCTAGCTGCACACCCAGGTTTTGCGAGAGCAGAACCCTACGGGCCCAAAACAACTAGATTCTTTGAGTCATTTCTTGCCCAATCGGCAAAAGCAGGTGCGAGACCGATTGTTGAAGCTGCTACTAACAATGAGATCCCAGGCGCTTCTTACCTTGGTCCAAAATATCTGGAGCTGTGGGGAGATTCGGCCTCCGCAAAAATTCCAGCGAGGCTAACACCTTACGAGCTCGGTGAGAATTGGAAAATTCTTGAGAATCTATCTGGTAAAAAACTAATCGTTTAAGTCGTCTGGCTTGTTTCTCTGCCTCGAGGCAAGATAGCCCTCTAGCTCGGCAGCGATTTCTTCCGCGTTTGGAAGCTTTACTGCAGGTTTTCTAATAGGAGCTCTTGATGGGCCAGTCACTTCGTTTTGGTAACCCTGCTCCAAAGTTGCAATCATTTTCTGCAGCTCGGCGTTCTCTGAAATCTGCTCGTTTAGTTTTGTCAGAAACTCTGTTCCGTCGTCTCGAAGGTCATCAGTTGGAAAGACCAGCCCGGTTGAAGACGCAACTAGCTCAAAAGCAGAAACTGCGGCTTGCGGGAAGTCGTTGTCGGCCAAGTAGTGCGGGCAGAGAAGTACGTAACCAACAATCGGCAGCCCAGTTTTGGCTACCTTGAACTCTAGAAGATGCAAGACGTTGCCAGGAACCTGAGTTTGGGGCTTCCACTCGGAAAGCTGGTTGACAATGTCCATCCGGTTTCCAGAAACCGTAACACCGGTTTCTCTAGTGTGCGGAATTGGGAACGGAATTGAGTGAAGCCAAGTGACATCTTTTACCTGCAGGCGCTTGATGAGCCTCAAAACCGCGTCGGTGAATGCATCCCAGCGAAAATCTGGTTCATAGCCATGCAGGAACAAAAAGGGCTGGTTCACTTCGTCATGGACTAGATAAAGCGCCAAACTTGCTGGCTCGTAATCTTCGATGTGGTCTTTCTCGAAGAACATCACCGGTCGCCTGGATCTGTAATCCAGCAACTCGTCGTTATCAAAGTGCAAAACCTGAACAGAATCTAGATTTGCAAAAATATGCTCGGAAAACTGATTCAGCACTCCACCGGCATCAGTGAACCCAGTTAAGCCAGCAATCAGGTGCAGGCCAGCAGGAATCTCTTGGTGATCAGGCTCGAAGTGATAGATGGGCTCGGATGACATAATTCAATCCTAAGCACTGGCTCGATTATCATGGTCAACATGACAAAACTTAAGCACGCCATCAGCGAAACTTCTCCAGCAGCCACTAAAGCAACCGCCTATGTAATAGGTGTAAAAGCAGATGGAGCAAAGTCAGCTCTTGCCAACTCCAGCCTTGATGCCAAATTCTTGGCATCCATCAACTTGGAATCCCTTGGAGTGAGTGCGGCGCTAGGCAAAACCACAAAGGTTTCAGGGCCAAGTTCGAGCGTCGTGCTTTTGATAGGCCTAGGCCCCTCTAAAGACCTTGACTCTTTCAGGTTCATCGGCGGCGTCGCAGCGCGCGAACTCGGCGCAGCTGAGCACGTGGTTATCGATGTTCCGCTGAAATCAGCATCCGAAACCCTGGCTGTTTTTGAAGGCTTCTTGCTTGGCAACTACGATTTTCAGAACTACAAGTCAAAGCCGGTAAAGCGCAGCCTTGCAAAGGTAACTATCGTCTCCAAATCAAAGCCGAAGCCTGCGGAATTGTCCTCGGTTGAAACTGTTGTTTCAGCGGTGCATGCATGTCGTGACCTTGTCAATCAGCCAGCCAATGATCTATACCCGGAGGTCATGACCCAGCACGCAAAAAAGGCTTCCAAGAATCTTCCGATAAAAATAAAGGTCTGGGAAGAAAAGGATCTTCTCGCCGCAGGTCTTGGAGGGATCCATGCCGTTGGCAAGGGTTCTTCTAGGCCCCCGCGTCTTGTGAAGTTGGAATACAAGCCTGCTGGTGCCAAAGTATCTCTTGCCCTAGTTGGCAAGGGAATCACTTTTGATACCGGGGGTCTTTCTCTAAAACCCGCCGAGTCTATGGTTGGCATGAAATACGACATGACTGGTGCGGCAGCAGTTATGCAAGCGCTGGTTGCGATTGCAACTCTAGGTATAAAGGTAAAAGCCACCGCTTGGCTTTGCCTTGCAGAGAACATGCCTTCGGGCACAGCAACAAGGCCAAACGACATCATCAAGATCCGAAACGGAAAAACCGTTGAGGTTCTAAACACCGATGCCGAAGGCCGCTTAGTTCTCGCCGATGGTTTGTCTATGGCTGTTGAGGAGTCTCCTGATTACTTGATTGACGTGGCGACCCTAACCGGAGCTGCCACCATCGCTTTAGGTAATAGATATGCCGGTTTAATGGGAGACGAAGCAGCAGTAAAGAAGGTAGAAAAAGCCTCCGAGTCGGTTGGTGAACTGGTGTGGCATATGCCACTTCCCGAAGAGCTAAGACCGCTTCTTGATTCCGACATTGCCGACATCGCAAACGTCAAGATCGGAAATAGAGCCGGTGGAATGCTTATCGGTGGTCTGTTTCTGAGGGAGTTTGTTGGCGCCGATCAGGCTAAGAAGCCAGCCTGGGCCCACCTTGATATTGCAGGTCCCGCCAACAACGACTTTGCTGCCTACGGCCACACACCCAAAGGTGCTACTGGGGTAACTGTGAGAACTCTGGTCCAGCTGGCGCGTGACCTGGCCAACTAGGCAACAGTAGTAAACTCTTCTGGTCCCCATAAGAATCCAACAACTAGGAGAATTCGCCTTGTCTGATAACTCATTCGATGTTGTAATCCTTGGCGGTGGAAGTGGCGGTTACGCAGCCGCTCTTCGCTCAGCGCAGCTGGGCAAGACCGTAGCTCTAATCGAAAAGGACAAGCTTGGCGGAACCTGCTTACACCGCGGTTGTATTCCAACCAAGGCACTACTTCACTCAGCAGAGATCGCGGACAACACCCGTGAGGCTGGCTCCTTTGGCATAAACGCCACCTTCGGGTCAATTGACATGCCAAAAGTGAATGCCTACCGCGATTCCATTGTCGACAAACTTTTCAAGGGACTTACCGGATTAGTTGGTGCCGGTAAGAACATCACTATGGTTTCAGGTGAAGGTCGACTAACCGGCCCAAAAACTGTCACCGTGAACGGTGATACCTACACGGGAGTGAATCTTGTTCTAGCAACCGGCTCTTACTCAAAGACCTTGCCAGGATTAGACATTGGTGGTCGAGTCATAACCTCTGACCACGCTCTCAAGCTCAACTTCGTCCCCAAAAGCGTCATCGTTCTTGGAGGAGGAGTAATAGGTGTGGAATTCGCATCCATCTGGCGCTCCTTTGGTGCTGAAGTAACAATTATCGAAGGCCTACCTCACCTTGTTCCAAACGAAGAAGAATCAATTTCCAAAGCCCTTGAGCGCGCTTATCGCAAGCGTGGCATTGACTACAAGCTTGGCGTTCGCTTCTCAGGGGTAGAGCAAACCGACACTTCGGTTACCGCAGTTCTAGAAGATGGCACCCGAGTCGAAGCAGAACTAATGCTTGTTGCTGTTGGTCGTGGACCAAACACTGCAGGGTTGGGTTACGAAGAGCAGGGTCTGAAGCTCGATCGCGGTTGGGTAATCACTAATGAGCGCCTACAGACAAACCTTCCGGGTGTATACGCAGCAGGAGACATTGTTCCTGGCGTACAGCTAGCTCACCGTGGATTCCAGCAGGGCATCTTCATCGCTGAAGATATCGCAGGATTAGCGCCAGCTGTTATCGATGAAGACGGTATCCCTAAGGTCACTTACTGCGAGCCTGAGATTGCCTCCGTTGGACTATCTGAAGCAAAAGCAAAAGCAAAGTTTGGTGCCGAGAACGTTTCAACTTACGAGTACAACCTCGCCGGAAACGGAAAGTCAAACATCCTTGGAACCGCTGGATTTATCAAGCTCGTTCGCCAAAACAACGGACCGGTTGTTGGTGTTCATATGATCGGTTCTCGAGTTGGAGAGCAAATTGGTGAAGCGCAGCTAATTGTGAACTGGGAAGCATATCCTGAGGATGTTGCCAGCTTGGTTCACGCTCACCCAACAATGAACGAGGCCATCGGAGAGGCTCACCTAGCCCTTGCCGGTAAGCCACTGCACGCGCACGCT
>JBIIQS010000045.1:0-5378 GCA_044341965.1 Rhodoluna sp. | reverse complement strand
TTCGAGAGCCCTTGCTGGAACTAGCTTTGCGGTTGAGACCTTGCCGGGGTGTGGCTATACGCAAACTGTTGTACTTCTTGCTAGTGCACTTGCCCACCAGGGTAAAAGGGTATTGGTCTTGGCACCTCGAAGACAGACTCTGGATGAGCTGGCTACCAGATTTACCCAAGTTGGATTGCCCGGTCTTGGAATCAGATCCAGCTCTACTTGGCTAGACATGATCAGTGCGATCTCTCGCAACGAAAAGGCGCAACCGGTGAACTACTCAGAACTTGCCGCGCGTCGCGATAGTGCAAGAGAAGAAGTAGCCAACTATTTCGCCGACTTTGAGAAAGTAGACGGCGAGCTAGGTGTCAGCATTGAGCAGGCCCTCGAGGAGCTAGCCCGCTTGTCTGGATCCCCTAGGGCCCCGATCAACGAGGCCAGAATTGATGCCGACCAGCTCGGCCGCCACCGCGACCTAACCTTCGCAGGAACCCTACTTAGCCAAGCCCAACAACTTGGAATGTTTGAGGTTGGCCCCGGTGACTCTGCTTGGTTTATGGCCAAATTTGAAAACCCACTGGATCTTCCAAGCAAGGTGCAGCTGGCCAAATCGCTTTATGAAAACACGTTCCAGCAGCTTTCTGGCCAGCTTGCCGAGTTCACTAAGACCGTCGAGTTCAAACCGGCTGTTAGCGTCGAGGACTGGGTGAATTACCTCGAGCTATTTGTTGGAATTCGTGAAACTCTGGACAAGTTCAAGCCAGAGGTATTTGATCGCCCGCTAACTGAGTTGATCTTGGCTACCGCACCAAGAAAAGACAAGTCAGTTATGTCTGGAGCGAATCGTAGCCGACTTAAAAAACTTGCCAAGGAATACCTTCGCCCAGGACTGCACGTATCGGACATGCATCAATCACTCAAGTCAATTCAATTACAGCGCGATGCCTGGGGTAAATACTGCCTAGTTGCTAAACCGCCGCAGGTTCCACTGGGTATCAAGGAAGCCCAGCAGGCACTGAACTTATTTGTTAGCCAACTCGGTGAGCTGCAAGCACTGCTGAGTGATGTGACGCTGAGTGCGCCGCTAACAGCACTGCCACTCACCGAGCTAACCAAAACCCTTCGTTCGCTTTCGGAAGATACCAAGATATTGGACAACTACGACGAGAGATCGATGACCACTCAGCGGCTTGAGGAAGCAGGGCTTGGCCCGCTGGCTGTTGAGCTAGCTAACCTACACACCAGCAAAGAAGATCTGCAAGCTGAACTGGAACTGGCTTGGTGGAAATCGGCCCTCGAAACACTGCTTGAAAGATCAGGCAGGTCGCTCGCTTCCGATAGTGATGAGATCGTCCAAATTGAAAAAAGATTTGCTGCCGCCGAGACCGAATTGATTGCGGCCGGATCCAAGACTGTGGCCTACGGCCTTTCGGGAAAGTGGAAGCAGGCTCTCGAGAATCACCCTTCGGAGGCCCAGACACTAAAAGAACTTCTTAAGCTCAAGCGTGCGGTTATCTCAGAAGTGAGCCAGCTGGCTCCCAATATTTACCAAGCGCTGGTTCCGGTGGTTTTGGCTTCTCCTTATGAGGTTCCAAAAACTTTGGCTAAAGGCGAAAGTTTCGATGTCACTTTGGTACTCGATGGTGCAGGGTCTTCCATCGCCGAAAACCACGCTGGGCTGGTTCGATCTAATCAGGTCGTGGTCTTTGGCGATGACGTAATCGCCGCCGCTACCGGTTTCAAAATCGAGTGCCTACCCCAAGAGGATCAGGCCGCTCGCTTGCCAGAGTCCATCTTCACCGCCGCCCGCAGGTCGCTGCCTCTCGAGGTTTTGAGAAGGAGTTATCGAACCTCAGGTCAAGCGTTGGGCGATTACATCAACAAAGAGTTCTATCAAGACCGCATTATCTTTGAGCCAACCGCGGCTAGCTACTTTGGCCAAAGCAACGTAAAGTTTGAGCGCGTTGTGGCTGGAAATTCAGATCAGCCTGAAAGCTTAGATCAAGAGCTGTCGATGGTGATGCAGGCCGTAATCTCTCACGCCACTTACACACCGCAGGATTCTCTACTGGTAGCAACAGCTAGCCCTAAGCACGCTGAAAGGCTAGAGACCGCTCTTAGGACCAATAGGAAAACCAGGGCTGATCTAGATCCATTTTTTGAAAGTCATGGCCGAGAAAAATTCGAGATCACTACAATTCAAGAGCTAGCTCATCGGGTTGCCGATCGAATCATCTTTAGCCTTGGGTTCGGTAAGGACCTATCGGGCCAAGCTCCAAAGCTACTTGGCCAGCTTTCTGATCCAAACGGCAAGAGGTATCTCGCCAACTTGCTGGTCTCCGCCAGAAAACAAATGACCATTGTGAGTGCGCTGGATAACCAGGACCTGCTCACCAAGGCTAATCCTGGCGTTGAGATGTTTGGCGATCTTATGCATGAGCTTGGAAGAGTCCAACCAATCAAGATTGAGGCAGATCTAAACCCGATGATTGCGGACCTTGCAATTCGGTTGACCAAGCTAGGGGTTACCACCAGAACCAACTTCTCGACAAGGATCAAACTAGTGGCTTCGGTGGGGGACAAGGCGGCAATTGTTGAGCCGGACTGGGGCATCCTTGGCTACAACCTCTCAGAGCGCTACCGACTTCGACCAGCACTTTTGGAAGCAATGGGCTGGATGTATTTGAGGGTTCCAAGCTTTGAATTGTTTGCAGACCCGGAGCAGGTAGCCAGATCGATTGCTATGAGCCTGGGTATAGAGGTAACCAAAAAAGCACAGCCACTTTTTGAGCTCACTGAACCCGCTTTTGAGGACACTGCTTCAGCTTGGGGAGACCCCGGTGACTCTAACGATCAAAGACTTGCCGAAGACAAACCGCCACACTGGGGCTAGTCACTAGTTTTTGGTTTACTGGACTCAGTTGGCCTAGAGTCAGTTCGATAAAAACCAGCTCCTTTGAAGCTCACACCCAGTTGGCCAAAGACCTTTCGCAATTCCCCACCGCATTTTGGACAAAGTGTTTCTGCATCAGCATCAAAATCCTGCCACAAATCAAAGCTGTGTTCGCATTTCTTGCAGACGTAGCTGTAGGTGGGCATGGGTTCTCTCGGATTAGGGGGATTTAGCTAATTCTAACGCGCAAAGGGGATCTTCACGGTTCGAGATTGCGTCACGACCTGGCTAACCGGTGCATCATGAGCCTCACTTGGAACTTCTGGCAAAAACTCTGCATCGTACACGAGCCCAACTGTTGGTCCCGTGTATCGCTGAAGGTATCTGTCGAAGTAGCCAGCGCCTCGACCCAAGCGCTGACCCTCAAAGTCAATTGCCAAAGCGGGAACAATAATCCACTCCAACTCAGTTGGCTCAACAACTTTGCCCGTTGGCTCTCTAAAACCAAGCGCACTCGGCGTAGTCCCAGATTCCAAGATCGCCATAACCATCTGTCCATTGGCATCAATCCTTGGGCAAGCAATTTCAATGCCTTCGGCCTTGGCTAGTTCGATGAAGGAATCGGTTGCAGGCTCAGAACCAAAGGATAGGTAGCAGCCAATTCGCTTGAGATTTTGCTTCAACGAAAACGCCAACAGTGATTGGGCGAATTGTCCACTGGTTTGCCTGGCCAGATCACCTGTTCGGTTAGCCAAAATCTGAAACCTTAGGGCTCTCTTGGCTTCCGAGACAATCTCACTCATGCCACTAATCTAGCCATCGTGGCTCTTTCTTTTGCACTAACTCACGGCGACGTAAAACTGCGCATCGCGAAGATGAGAGACTCAAAATCCCTAGAGAAACTAATCCTTGGAAACAGAGCATGGCTTAGGCCTTGGGAGGCCACCAACCCTGGAGCCCCAAACTCTTTTGATGTCAGGTCTCAGCTCCGAGGACTAATTCGCCAATTAGACGACGAGTCAGGGATGCCATTCGTAATTGAGGTTCAAGGCGTAGTTCAGGGTCAACTAAACGTTGCCAATATTTTGTATGGCTCAGTTTCTTCTGCAGTAATTGGTTACTGGGTATCACCGGAGGTTGCTGGCAGAGGCGTGGCGCCAACATCGGTTGCTCTTGTAACCGACTATTTGATGAATCAGGTGGGGTTACATCGTGTTGAGATAGACGTTAGGCCAGAAAACACTGCATCGCTACGAGTCATAGAGAAGCTGGGCTTTAGGTATGAGGGCATCAAGCAGCGCTACATTCACATCAATGGTGACTGGCGAGATCACTACATCTTTGCTTTGACTGCGGAAGAAATTCCAGAGGGAATCTTGAATAGATTCTTAAGAAAACAAGTTCCACCCCAAAAATACCCTTGGAACTGATAAACCAACACGCCACCGCAAATCCGCGACACGCCGCACTTCCTTCCCTAACTTTGATGTATGGATCAAAGTGCAGCACTCGGTGGATTGATGATGCTCGTCATCGCAGTCTTATGGGTTGTTGTTTTTATTCCGTCCTGGTTTCAAAACCGCGTTGACGCTGAGCGATATGCTCAGGCTTCAACGGGCTTGAAGCCCCATGTTGAAAACACAAAGATTTCGGTGAATGCGCTGGTTGCATCAAGGCTTCGGCTTGCAACTGAACGGTCCCGAAGGCTTAGAAGAACAAAAAACACGATGTCGGTTTTGGCCACCCTAACTATCCTGGGATCGGTCACATTGGCGTTTTTCGCGTTCCAAAACCCGCTACTTTTTGTGGCAATTGGGCTTGGAATGCTAGTGGGATTGTTCGCGCTGCTGGTGGCGATAAAGGCCTCTGGCGAACTAAATAAGACACTTATAAAGGTTGCTCAGTCGAAAACCGAGCTCACTGCCAGCCTTGCGAAGACCTGGAGAGAAGCCATTCTGCCCAGTATTGACGCGGAAAGTGACTCTAGAGCGTGGACTCCAAACCCACTACCCTCACCTGCATATAAAAGTCGAATTGGTGAGCTTGAAATACCAAACGTCGCGTCCGTGACCGAAATTAGCAACTCGAGGAAGAATTTCGACACGCAAAAGGAAATAAACACAATATTGAAAAAAAGACGCGCTACAGCGTAATTTCGTGCTAAATCACTAGACTTAAATCAATCTAAACAGGAGAGCAAAAAGAGTGAACGCATTTGATCGAGTAACAAAACGAGTATCAAAACGAGTAAACAAAATATTCCGCAATAACGTCAAGCCGGTTTCAAAGGCAATGGGCAACCTAGCTCAGGATATCGCCGATGAGACTGTAGCTGAAGTGAAAGAGGTAAAGAAAATGGCAGTAGCCAAGAAAAAGACTGCAGCAAAGCGCAAGCCAGCTGCAAAGAAGACTGCAGCTAAGAAGCCAGCAGCGAAGAAGACTGCAGCAAAGCGCAAGCCAGCTGCAAAGAAGACTGCAGCTAAGAAGCCAGCAGCGAAGA
>JBIIQS010000044.1:0-5412 GCA_044341965.1 Rhodoluna sp. | reverse complement strand
CTTCGTAGCTTTGATTGTCGATCAGGTTCAGCACCGTGACGGTCTTTTTGGCTGGATCAATCTTGGTGACTCGGGAGTTGACTCGCACATCTAGGTTGAAGCGGTCGTTTAGGCTCTTTGGGGTTTGAAGCAGTAATTCGGACTCTTTTTTGATAACTTCACCGACGTGGTACGGGAGCCCACAGTTGGCGTAGGAGACGTTCTTACCTTGCTCGAAGATGATGATCTCGGCATCTTCTTGCAATCTTCTGAGTCTGGTCGCAGCTGACATTCCGCCAGCTACTCCGCCGATGATTACTGTTTTCATTTGCTTCCTTGGGTTAGCAGTTAGTTATTAAAGAGGTCTAGGAATTAGGCCAAAGACATAAAGGCTTTTTCGAGCGTTGCTCGATCTTTGGTTCCTGCGGCATCATTGCCACACTGCGCCATGCCGGTGGCAATAATGGCGAAGCCTGCCTTGGTTACCGCTGAGTTAGCAGCTGAGAGCTGGGTCAATATCTCGGTGCAGTCTCTGCCCTCATCGAGCATCTTTACGACTCCCGCTATTTGGCCTTGGGCTCGAACCAGACGGTCTCTGGCTTTCTTGAGGTCCTGGGGTTCTATTTGCATTTTGACTCCTTGAGAAGTTGCGGTTCTGTGTTTTTCAGTATACCCTAGGGGGTATAAGAAAGGAACACCAATTGAAGAAGTTTTACAAATTTATTGCTGCTAGTTTTATCGCAGCGTTCGCTGTTACTGGTCTAACTGGTTGCAGCGCTGAGGAGCCAATGGACATGAGTGCCTATGCAGCAGTAATCGATGTTCGCACCCCTGAAGAAACATCAGCCGGTCATCTAGAAGGTGCCCTGCTATTTGATGTTCAAGATGTTGCTTTTATGGCAAACCTTGAAACTCTAGACAAGTCAGCTAACTACTACATTTACTGCAGAAGCGGTAACCGCTCCGGTCAAGCTATTGAGACCATGAAGGCTAATGGCTTTACTGGCGAGCTTCGTAACGGTGGAGCTTTGGGTAACGCCGCAGCTGAAACCGGTCTTGCTGTAGTCAAGTAATAGTCCAACTATTGGCATACTTTGAATATGGACAAGCTCTTCTGGGATCAGAAGTATTCGGTTGACGAGTACATATACACAACCGAAGTAAATCGCTTTGTCAAGCAACACTTAGCGGATCTCACCCCAGGCAAGATGATTGATCTTGCCGGGGGCGAGGGCCGTAACACCGTGTTCTTCGCCGAGAAAGGCTGGCAGGCAGAAAATATTGACCTGTCTTCTGTTGGTTTGGCTAAGTGTGAAAAGCTTGCTGCCGAAAGAGGCGTTTCAGAGCAGGTCTTCACGACCCAAGCTTCCGCTTTAGATTTTGAATCGAAACTAGCCCCAGTTGAGCTCGGAGTAGTTGCATACATGCAAATCAATCAAGAAGATCTAAAAGCTGGGATTACCAGATTGGTTGATTGCATCGCCCCTGGCGGGACATTCTTTGGCGTCTGGCATGCTCTAGAAAATCTCAAGGATGGCTTTGGCGGGCCGCAGAACCCCGATGTCTTGCCAAGCGTTGAGTCGATGACCGAAATCTTAGGCTCGCTGCCTGTGAAGGTGGAATTTATTACCAATCGGGACGGTCAGGTTCAAACCAAACAAGGACTCAAGCCCTCAATAACCCTCACTGCCTTAGCTATAAAGCTTTAGCTATCTAAACTGGCCCTATGGCCAAACCAGGTAAGAATATTCCCCCGAAGCCAAACCCCGAAGACCCCGCAAGCTACGAGCCATTTGATGGTGAGTGGCGAAAAGTTGGTCTTTCAGGTCCTGCACGGCGGGCTCTGGTGGATGCCAAGTTATATAAAGTCTCTGACCTTCGAAAAATATCTCTAGCACAACTCAATTCCCTTCACGGCATGGGTAAATCTGCCGTGGCAAGACTCAAAGTCCTAATGAACGCCAAGAAGCTAACCTTTCTGCCCTAGCTATAAATTGACCAGCTGAGTCAGGGCCCAAAACAAGTAAAGTTGTTCTATTGAGCGGAGAACAATTGGCTAAATCAATAAAGCTTGGGGTCATTCCAGGCGATGGCATTGGTCCAGAGGTTATTCGCCATGCCGTAGCTGCCTTAGAGCAGGCTGCTCCCAGAGTCAATTTTGATAAAACAGATTTCAATTTTGGAGCTAGAAGATATTTGGCTACCGGAACTGTCATCACTGATGCCGAAATGGAATCTCTTGCTGCCCAAGATGTACTTCTACTTGGAGCAATTGGAGATCCGAACGTTCCCTCCGGAATCTTGGAGCGAGGACTACTTCTAAAGCTGCGTTTTGGTTTTGATCACTATGTGAACCTGCGTCCAACCAAGCTTTACCCGGGCGTTGCCTCTAAGCTTTCTGATCCAGGCGAGGTTGACTTCGTTGTTGTTCGTGAGGGAACTGAAGGTCCATATGTTGGAAACGGTGGTTCAATTCGTCAAGGGACACCTGAAGAGGTCGCCAACGAGGTTTCCGTGAACACCGCTTACGGTGTTGAAAGGGTAGTGCGCTACGCCTTCAAGTTAGCTGCTTCCAGAACCAGGAAAAAGCTAACCCTTGTTCACAAACACAACGTGCTTGTTCATTCCGGTGCTCTGTACCAGCGCATTGTGAAAGACGTGGCGAAAGAGTATCCAAACGTGGATCACGACTATTTGCATGTTGATGCAGCGACAATCTTTATGGTTACAGAGCCATCAAGATTTGATGTGATTGTCACAGATAACCTATTTGGCGATATCTTGACTGACCTAGCTGCTGCCATCAGTGGCGGCATTGGTTTGGCGGCGAGTGGAAACTTGAACCCAAGCGGTAAATTCCCTTCAATGTTCGAACCAGTTCACGGCTCTGCCCCTGATATTGCAGGTAAAGCTCTTGCAGACCCAACCGCGGCAATTGCATCGGCTGCGATGTTACTTCGTCACATCGAAGAAGAAGAAGCAGCCAACAAGCTCGAGTCGGTAATCGCCAAGCATTTGGAAAAGTCAGCAACTGGATTATCTACCGATCAAATCGCCAGAAGCATCTTCGAGGGGTTGTAGAGATGAGCGTAACTTTCGACCAGATTAAAAACCCGAACCCAGTTTCTAAGGCTGATCGCGATGCGATCATTGCTAACCCAACTTTTGGCACTCACTTCACTGACCACCAGGTTGTTGTGGTTTGGGAAAAAGACAAGGGTTGGCACTCAGCCAGGGTCGAGCCATATGGACCTATCCTGATGGATCCATCGAGTGCTGTTTTGCACTACGGTCAGGAAATCTTTGAAGGTATCAAGGCCTATCGTCACGACGATGGATCGATTTGGACCTTTAGGCCACAAGAAAACGCTGCCAGGTTGCAGCGTTCTGCCAAGCGCATGGCACTTCCAGAATTACCAACTGAAATCTTCATCGAATCTTTGCGTCAGTTGATTGCCGTCGATGGCGACTGGGTTCCAGCGCCTGAGAACGAAAAGACACTGTATTTCCGTCCTTTTGAGATTGCAGCTGAAAACTTCTTAGGAGTCCGCGCTGCTCACCGCGCTGAGTATCGAGTAATTGCTAGCCCGGTAGGACCTTATTTCACCGGTGGAGTCAAACCGGTTTCGATTTGGATTGCGCTTGATTCAGCTAGAGCGGGAAAGCACGGAACCGGTGAAGCAAAAACCGGAGGTAACTACGCAGCTTCTTTGATGGCACAAAACGAGGGTTATGAAAATGGCTGCTCACAGGTTATGTTCCTAGATGCTGAATCAGGTACATACATCGAAGAACTTGGTGGCATGAACCTATTCTTTGTATTTGCCGATGGCAAGGTAATGACTCCAGGACTGGATGGAACTATCCTTCGGGGGATTACTAGAAACTCGATCATTACCTTGCTCAAAGATAGAGGCCACGAGGTTACAGAGCGCAAGATCACGCTGGATGAGATTCGCGAGGGAGTAAACAACGGTGCGATAACAGAGATCTTTGCCTGTGGAACAGCAGCCGTTATCACCCCGATTGGGTTACTCAAGTCCAAGAACGAAGAAATTGGTAAGGCTGACAGTGACCCTGGCAAGCTAACTGTTTCCCTAAGAGAGCAGCTAACTGGCATTCAGTACGGGCGGGTGGAAGACAAACACGGTTGGATGTATAGGCTGTCAGAGTGAAGGTAGCCAGATTCTCTAACGGTGCTGAGCCCAGATTTGGGATCGTAGATGGACCAGAACTTGTAGTTCTAAAAGGCCATCCTTTGGTTGCTGGCTACCAAACTACCAATGAGCGAATTCCTCTTAAAGAAGTAAAGCTTCTTGCCCCCACAATTCCTTCCAAGATTGTTTGCATCGGTAAGAACTTTGCCGACCACGCTGCTGAAATCGGCGAAGAGGTAACGGTAGAGCCGCTGATATTTTTCAAGCCTTCGAGTTCGATCATTGGTCACGGCGATGCCATTGTTATTCCCCCGCAAAGCAAACAAGTAGAGCTAGAAGCCGAGCTTTGCTTGGTGATTGGCAAGCTTGCCAAGAATGTCAGCGAAGAAAAGGCTCTGGAGTATCTCTGGGGAGTCACAATCGCTAACGATGTCACCGCAAGGGATCTGCAGTTTGGTGATGGCCAGTGGGCGAGATCTAAAGGGTTTGATACTTTTTGCCCACTGGGACCTTGGGTCGAAACAGAGTTTCTGCCAGATGGTCAAGTCATCGAATCCAGAATCAATGGCGATGTAAGGCAAAACGTTGCCATAACAGAGATGGTTCACAAGATTCCCGCCATTATTTCTTATGTTTCAAAGAACATGTCCCTACTTCCAGGAGATATCATCCTGACCGGTTCCCCCGCGGGAATCAGCGTTATAAACTCTGGGGATTTGATCGAGTGTGAAATTGAGGGAATCGGCATCCTCTCTAACCCTGTTGCCTAGACTTAGTACATAATGAGCTCTTTGATTACCGCCCCATTTTCCGATGCCACTGGCCATAACGTTCGGGTTAGGTTCTGTCCTTCTCCAACCGGTACTCCACACGTGGGGCTAATTCGAACCGCACTGTTTAATTGGGCCTATGCTCGTCACACCGGTGGAAAGCTAATCTTCCGCATTGAAGATACCGATCAGGAGCGTGACAGCGAAGAAAGTTTCGAGCAGCTCTTAGCTGCTCTTTCTTGGTTAGGGCTGGACTGGGATGAGGGAGTAAATGTTGGCGGGCCTCATGAGCCGTACCGTCAGTCTCAACGAACTGAGATCTACCTAGAAGCAATTCAAAAGCTAAAAGATGCTGGGCATCTTTATGAGAGCTTTCTAACAGGCGAAGAAATTGATGCCCGAAACGAAGCTGCCGGCAGAGCCAAGCAGCTTGGCTATGACAACTCAGAGCGTGATTTGGATCAAGCTACCAAGGACAAATACTTGGCTGAGGGAAGAACTCCTGC
>JBIIQS010000043.1:0-5429 GCA_044341965.1 Rhodoluna sp. | reverse complement strand
GCAATTGCTTACCTATTCATACACTAGGGCACAGTTCTCGTCAAGCCCAGCACTTACCCAAGAACTGCTGCACCATAGCTGAGGGTCAGACTCTTGGGGGCTCGAGTCCTTCAAACGCACTGTAAATCCACGGTTCTTACGATCGCGTCATTTTTTGCTCAGGATTCCCTTTAGATGCCGTCCCATGGACGGAAACGGAGAAAAACCTGCCTATCCGCTCAGGCTAGCTTGACGAATCAAAATACCCGTATACACGGCCATTTAACCTCTTTATGAGGTCCTTGCCCCTTATACCCCCCAGGGTATACAATGTCTTATAGGTAAATCACTACTTATATAGGAGATCCATATGTGTTCACCAGCTCTTTGCTCTAGCTGCAACAAGATCACTTGGTCAGGTTGTGGAGAGCACATCGAAGAAGCTCTAGCTGGATACCCAGCAGAGCAGCTTTGCACCTGCAACAAATAACTGTGTTGCCTTGGCTTGTTGTTGCCTTTAGCCAACAACAAGCGAAGGAACCCCACCCTTAGGCCTAAAGGTTGCTCTTGGTTCTGCTATGGGGAGCTTGGCATCTATTGGCTTTGGTCTCTTGGTTCTTGCCATCTCGAGCAAGATGATGTGAGCTTCGAGTAGGGCGAACTGATCTCCTAGGCACTTTCTGGTTCCGGCTAGGAAGGGAAAGTAAGCACTTCTAGGTAGGGAATCTTCAAAGTCGTTGGCCCAGCGTTCTGGTTGGAACTTGTCTGGGTTTGGGAAGAAGTTTTTGTTGCGGTGGCTGGCGTATTGGCTAACTAGGACATGGGCACCTTTAGGGACAAATACTCCCGCTACTTCTATATCTTCTATGGCTCTTCTTGGGGAGACCCATACCGGTGGGGCAAGTCTTAGGGCTTCTTGGAAGATGGCTTTGGCTGTTGGGGCTGAAAGAATCTGCCTTATTTCTGGAGGTGAGTTATCTGGAAGGTATTGCTCTGCTTCTTGCTTAAGCTTTTCCCAGAGATCGTCGCGGTCGCGAAGGTAGGAAAGGGCCCAGGTCATTACGTTGGCTGTTGTTTCGTGGCCAGAAAGAATAAGGGTTAGGGTTTCATCCCTTACATCGTCGTGGCTTAGGGCTTGGTTTTCATCGTCTCTGGCGTCAAGTAATAGGCCAAGTAAGTCTGTCCCGTGGGTTCCACTAGCTACTCGCTCCGAGATGATGTCCTCTGCTACATCAGCTAGATACTCGGCTGATTCCTTGAATTTTTTGAAGTAGGGAAGTGGACTCTCATCGAACCGGTCGAGGCCTGGCAGCATGGTTCGCTCGATGCGGTCGATAGCAACACCCATGTGGTGTTGCACGCCTTCGGCGTACTTATCTATATCGGTTGAGAACAATAGCCTGGCAACAATCTGGAAGGTAAGTCTCATCATTTCTTCGTTGGCTGAGACTTGTTGGCCCAGTTGCCAGTTGGCTATGTGATCTTTGGTAATTGATCTCATGTTTAGGGCGTAGTCATTTAGTTGCCCGTGGTGAAAGGGCGGTTGCATCATTCGGCGGTGCCGAAGATGCACTGGCTCTTCGTTTGTTAGTAAGCCTTTGCCTAGGACCTTATGCATGCGCTCAAAACCCACACCCTTAACGAAGGAGTGCTGTTTTTTTACAAGGACGTCGGTTACTCCTTCGGGGCCAAAGAAGGCAATGAACAGCTCGCCTCCTAGAAAGAAGGAGGCGGTGTCCCCGTACTTGTTTTGGAGATCAAGTAAGAACTTAGGGGTGTCGCTTAGAAACCTAAGGGTTAATAGTCCTCCAAGGGAGTTTGGACCTTTGGGGAGATTGGTTAGACCTTTTTTAGATCTAATGGCTTTGGGTTTAGCCGGGTATTCGACTGGGCGCTCTGCGGTGTATGGTCTTGCCATCTGGGCCTCCCTTAGCGTTGAGTGTAATGGGTTTTTGCAGAATCAAATAGGCTCCATTCCCTGCAACTGGCTAGACTTGAGGGACTCAGCTTCGATGTCGCAGCTTTCCCTCTAATTGCCCAAGGATTTGCCATTGACTAAGCCAATCGTGCTAATAGCCGAAGAGCTTTCGCCTGCCACGGTTTCTGCTTTGGGCCCTGATTTTGAGATCAAGAACATTGACGGAACTGATCGTGCCGTCTTGCTATCTGCTATTGCAACGGCTTCGGCTATCTTGGTTCGCTCTGCTACCCAGTTGGATGCGGAGGCAATAGCTGCTGCTAAGCAGCTGAAGGTAATTGCAAGAGCTGGTGTTGGGCTCGACAACGTGGACATCAAGGCAGCCACCAGTGCTGGTGTGATGGTTGTTAATGCGCCAACATCGAACGTCATTTCAGCTGCTGAGTTAGCTATTGGGCACATTCTTTCTCTTGCCCGTCACATTCCAGATGCTAATGCTTCGCTTAAGCAGGACAAGTGGGAAAGATCTAAGTTCACCGGTGTTGAGCTCTACGACAAGACAATAGGAATTGTTGGTCTTGGAAGAATCGGATCACTGGTAGCAGAACGTTTGTCTGGCTTTGGAGCAAGGCTTATTGGGTATGACCCTTATGTGACGCCCGCTAGGGCTGAGCAGATGGGAGTTAGCCTTGCAACCCTTGAAGAGCTTATGGAGCAATCTGATTTCATAACTATTCACATTCCAAAGACTCCAGAAACTACTGGGCTAATCAGTACTGCCCAGTTCGCTCTTGCCAAGAAAGAGCTCAGGATTGTTAATTGCTCGCGCGGTGGAATCATCGATGAGGACGCTTTACTTGAGGCGCTGTCCTCTGGCCGGATCGCTGGCGCCGGCCTAGATGTTTTCAACAACGAGCCCCCTAAGGGCTCGCCTCTATTGTCTTTGCCAAATATTCTCGTTACCCCTCATTTGGGAGCTTCAACTGATGAAGCTCAGGAAAAAGCAGGTATCTCGGTAGCTAAGTCGGTAAGGCTGGCGTTGGCCGGGGATCTAGTTCCAGATGCGGTCAATGTTGCAGGTGGCAACATTGACGACTCGGTAAAGCCTGGTATTTCTATGGCCGAAAAATTAGGTCAGGTCTTGTTTGGCATGGCCGATGCTTCTTTGGTTTCTATTGAGGTTGAGGTTCGTGGTGAGATTGTGGTGCACGATGTCTCGGTTTTGAAGCTGGCGGCATTGAAGGGTATCTTCCAGAACGCTGTTACTGATCAGGTTAGCTACGTCAATGCGCCGCTATTGGCTGAAGCCCGCGGGGTTAGCGTGAAGCTAAGTACAGATCGGGTTTCGGAAGAGTATCGCAACATGACCACCATTCGTGCGGTGTTATCTGATGGCAACGTGATTTCCGTATCTGGAACAGTAATTGGACCAAAGCGTCACGAGAAAATCACCGGTATCAACGGATACGAAGTTGAGCTGGCCTTTGCCGAGCACATGGTGCTCATGGTTTATACCGACCGCCCAGGTATTGTTGCGGTTTACGGAAAGGCCTTTGCTGACGCCAATGTCAACATCGCTGCCATGCAGATTGCAAGGCAGCAAAAGGGCGGCAAGGCACTTTCGGTTATTACTGTTGACTCACCAATTGAACCTTCGGTACTGGAGAAGCTAAAGAAAGACATAGACGCTTCGACCATGAAGGCAATTACTATCTCTGTTGGCTAGCTAATAGCTAGCGAGTTATCCACAACTTGTTTATGAAACTAAAACAGCTCATTGCGTTTGGGCTAGCTTTCTCACATGAACAGAATTTCTAGCTACTCTCAAACACTTCCGGTCGACCTCTTGTCTGCTTCACAGCAGCCAAGTTATGCTAAATCCATGACCAGGTCAGTGAATATAAGCGAAGCCAAGGTGACCTTGTCTAAGCTCGCCGATGAAGTTTCCTCAGGCAAAGAAGTGATCGTCTCAAGAGCCGGCAAGCCGGTCATGAAGCTTGTAGCGGTTACCGCCCTGGAGCTCGAGGCCGCTAACCCCAAAGCAAAAAATAGAAAACTCGGCTACGGTCGCAAATATGCACCGGATTTCACTTGGGAGCAATGGGAAGAGTCTGAGAGGGAGATGGAAAAGATCTGGCGTAAGTTCGGCTACATCGACTAATGCTGCTGCTAGACACCAGCACCCTCATTTCCGTGATTTTGTTCCCTAATCGAATCGGCAAAAACACCCTAAGACTTGTTACCAGGTCCCCAAATCTTTACTTTTCAGCAGTCTCGCTATTTGAAATTGTTGTCAAGCAAATGAGGGGCAAGCTCAATCTTGGTGGAAGCGTGAGCGAATTCCTTGGTGAGCTGGATGCCATAGCTTTACCTCTGAGGGCAGAGGATGCGTTAGAGGTACTGTCGTTTCCTAGCCTGGCTAGACATGACCCCTTTGACAGATTGCTTCTGGCTACCACAAGAGCTCATGGAGCAAAGCTGATTACCTCTGACCGAAAAATGCTGGATCTAGGATTTGACTGGATTCTAGATTCAAGCCAGTAGTTGGAAAAACTCTAGCTATTAGCCCTAGCTCTAGCATCCATACCAGCTTTCCAGGTGGTGTATCCACCGGAGAGGTTCTTGGCCTTGATGCCATGCCCCTTGAGTAGCTGAACAGCGGTGTGTCCACGCTGTCCAACGGCGCAGTGCACCACGATGTCTTTGCCTTTGATTTCATCAAGTCGAGCTCTTAGATTGTTGACTGGAATCAATAGCGAACCGGGGATTGCACCGGCTTGATTCTCGCTTGAGTCACGAACATCAAGCAACTCTGTTCCGGAAGCCTGTAAGGCTTCGATTTCATGCCACTGAACGTTTTCGGTTTTACCGTTAAAGACGTTATCGCCAACGTAACCGGTTTGGTTGATGGCATCTTTGGCCGTACCAAATGCTGGTGCGTAGGCAAGTTCTAGGTTCATGAGATCCTGCACTGTCAGTCCTGCGTATATGGCCGTTGCGATTACATCGATTCTCTTGTCAATGCCATCAAGCCCGACGGCTTGGGCTCCAAGTAATTTGCCGGAGGTTGGATCAAAAAGCACCTTGAGCGAAATTCTTTCAGCTCCCGGGTAGTATCCAGCGTGAGAACCAGGGTGCAAATGAATAACTGATACATCTATACCTAACTTTTTAGCTAAGCCTTCGGTAAGACCGGTTAGCGAGGCAGCCATTCCGAAGGCTCCGATGATTCCTGTTCCAATGGCTTTTTTGACTTCTACTTTTTCGCCAGCAATAACGTCGGCAACCAATCGGCCGTGGCGGTTTGCGAGGTTTGCAAGCCAGATCTGCTGACCTTTGCCAGAAAAGACACTGGTCTTTTCAGCGGCATCGCCTACGGCAAAGATGTTTGGGTCGGAAGTTCTCTGGTGGTTATCAACCCAGATACCACCTGATTCACCAATTGTTAGCCCTGCTTCCACCGCTAGGTGGTGATCTGGAACGACACCGGCAGCTGAAACAACCAGATCCGCTGCGATTTCTCTGCCATCGG
>JBIIQS010000041.1:0-5541 GCA_044341965.1 Rhodoluna sp. | reverse complement strand
AGCAATTGCGTTCAGTCTTGGGAAGGCGACGTCTGGTGCCCCAATTTGAACTGGCATAAGCACGTTTGCAAAGCCAGCAAACAAGGGGGTTGCGAACATCAAGAGCATGATGGTTCCGTGCATTGTGAACAGCTGGTTGTACTGCTCCTTGGTTTGCACGATGTCAAGACCTGGCAGAGTCAGTTGAGCACGAATAAGCAATGCCATAACTCCAGCAATTAGGAAGTAAATGAAGGAAGTTATTAGGTAGAGATAACCAATTTTCTTGTGATCGGTAGTAGTGATCCAGTCGACGATGATTTCACCTTTGGATTTTTTCCGAGGTGACTGGTATCCGCCTGTTGGTCTGGTGTCAGTTAGGGTCGCCATACGCCTTATCCTCTAGTCTCTGATCTCAGGGTCGTCACCTGGAAGGTTCTGGTTTCTATCAAGTGAAGTATCAAGCTGTCCGGTTTGGCCCTTGGCAGCCAAGCTAGCAAGGTGTGTGTCGTACTCAGCTTGGGAAACTACTTTTACCTGGAACAGCATCATCGAGTGGTACTCCCCGCAGAGCTCTGCACACTTACCCATGTAGGTACCTTCGACTTGCGGAGTGAAGTACATGTGGTTCGTTTTTCCAGGAAACATGTCCTTCTTATACAAGAAATCAATAACCCAGAAGGAGTGGATCACATCTCTCGAGGAAAGATCTATCTGGACAGTCTTTCCGACCGGAAGATATAGTGCTGGCAATGTCTCAGGCACGCCAGTCTGTCCATCAAACTGTGCCTGAATTCCTGAGTCGTAAACGTTTGCATCAACGTAGTTGAAATCCCAGCTCCATTGCTTTCCAATAACCTGTATCACCACGTCGGGGTTCTCTGTCGGCTGCTCAATAGCAGCAATGTCTCTGGCGGTGAAAGCGAAGAATCCAATAACCAGAATCAATGGAATGACTGTGAAAAGAACTTCAATCGGGTTGTTGTAGCGCAGCTGAGCTGGCATGCCGGTCTCACCCTTACGACGGCGATACACCAAAATGGCCCAACCCATCAGAGCCCAAGCTACTATTCCAACTAACCAGAGGATGATCCATGCCGTGGTCCAAAGCCCAACGATGCGATCGGTATGGTTAGTTACTCCCGAAACCCCAGGCAACCAGCCCCGCGAAAACTCGTCTGTGCAACCAGTTAGCAGAAGAACAAGTCCAGTTACAGCTGGAACGGCCAACCACTTTGAATGATTCTTCAATTAGAACTAGTCCTTTGAGTTTCTAAAGCTTGTGTCTTAATTCTAAGTCAGTGATTTGCCAAAACGCGCCAAAACACCAATAAACACTTGGGGTACTGGGGAATTAGTCCAACGTTAGTTAGTTGAACGAATCGCCGCAAGCGCATGAACCAGCTGCGTTTGGGTTGTCAATTGTGAAACCCTGCTTCTGGATGGTGTCTTCGAAATCAATGGAAGCACCCTCTAGATATGGGACGCTCATCTTGTCTACGACAACCTCAACATCGTCAAACTTTGCAATCGCATCTGAGTCTTCAAGGACTTCATCAAAGAAAAGTTGGTAAATCAATCCAGAACAACCACCGGGCTGAACCGAAACTCTCAGTCTCAGGTCGTCTCGTCCCTCTGCGCTGATTAGGCTTTTGACCTTGTTTTTAGCGGTATCGGTAAGCTTTACGCCGTGTGTAAGGGTTTGTTCCATTGAAATCTCCTCGGAGTATCTACTCGGTTATTACAGTCTACCCCAGCTCTTGGATTTAGAGCTGAAGTTGGTTTGCGCCCAAGAGAATAAGAGTTTGGGCGATGATTGCTTTGCGGAGGGTCTCTATATCCAGACTCTCATTGGGAGAATGAGCTCTAGAATCTGGATCCTCGACCCCCGTGACTAGGACTTGAACCCCAGGAAACACAGCTTCCAGATCGGCAATGAACGGGATAGATCCACCGATACCGATGTCGACACTTTCGAACCCGTAGGCAGATTTAAGGGCTCTGGAGGCTAAATCCTTGGCCCAGCCAGACTCCCCCAAACTGAAGGGTTTTCCTAGCTCTACGGCCCCAAAAACGATTTCGGCACCCGTTGAGTTATGGGCCAATATGTGGGCTTTCAGGGCCTCCAGAGCCTCGCTAGGGACCTGTCCGGGGGCAATACGAAGGCTCAACTTGACCCGAATGCTTGGAACCAAGGTGTTCGAGGACACCGCGACCGAGGGGTAGTCAAGCCCGATTAGGGTCAAGGCGGGCTTGGTCCAGATTCTTCCCAAGATGCCGCCTGTTCCAAGAGGCTTAGTGGAGCTTAAAAGACCTGAATCTGCCCTTAATCGGTCCTCAGAGTATTCTAAATTTACCGAATCGACCGATATTAGGCCTAAAATGGAGACCTCCCCGTTTTCATCCCACATTGACCCCAAAATCTTGGTCAGCGCCAGCATGGCATCGGGAACTGCACCCCCGTACATTCCGCTGTGGACCGCATGGTCCAGGGTTCGGACCTCAAACTCCAGCGAAACCAGGCCTCTAAGGGTTGTGGTGATTGCCGGAACTTCGGTGCTCCAGTTGCCAGAGTCGGCCACAATAATCACATCCGACTGCAACTTGATTTTGTATTCAGCGAGGAAATTTGCAAAGGAAGGAGAGCCAGCCTCTTCCTCGCCTTCAATGAAGACAACCAGCCCAAGATCAAAATCATTCTGAGTCAGCTCGCGAAGCGCCTTTGTGGAGTAAACGTGAGCAATCACACCAGCCTTATCATCGGCTGCCCCGCGCCCATACATCCGACCGTTTCGAACCTCAGTTTTGAATGGTTCAGATTCCCACAGCTCGTTGGCCCCAGGCGGCTGGACGTCGTGATGTGCGTAAAGCAAAACAGTAGGTCTGGAGTTTCGAGCTTTTCGAGTTGCAACAACGGCTGGGGCACCCATTGGCCCCTGGGGTGTTGGTGATCGCAAAATCTCAACAGAATCAAAGACTTCCGTTTCGCGGAG
This sequence comes from Rhodoluna sp., assembly GCA_044341965.1. Lineage (GTDB taxonomy): Bacteria > Actinomycetota > Actinomycetes > Actinomycetales > Microbacteriaceae > Rhodoluna. The sequence continues at coordinate 2,569 of JBIIQS010000041.1, read as the reverse complement.
CAATGCGGCAACTGCCTCGGAGCTTCGGTCAAGCTCACTTGCATCGAATGCCTCCCAAGCTATTCCCGGGATACTGACCAAACCCGATAGCTTTTCTAGTGCCTCAGCAAAAACGCCATCGATGTATTTCTTAGTGGCTTTGATGTCAGTGTCGCTAATCGGCGGTGGGGTGATTGTCATAAGGGTAATCTTAAAGGCATAACCCGAAGAATTGAGATCTAATGTCGTCGACACCAGCTAAGCAACCCGAAACTCCGAAGGCAGGAAAGGGTCGCCCCACTCCGGCCAGAAAGCAGCAGGAGCTGCTTCGCAAGAAGCCGTTAGTTGGTAATAAGAGCCCCGAGGCTAAGCGAGCCGCAAAGAAAGTTCTCAACGCTGAAAGAGCCAAAGCACGCGAAGGCCTGGCAAACGGAGAAGATCGCTATCTAACCAGCCGAGACCGCGGACCTCAGCGAAGACTAGCTCGCGATGTCGTAGACGCTCGTTTCACAATTGGAGAGCTAGTTCTCCCAATGCTGTTTTTGGTCATCATCGTCTCTTCAATCAGACCAGATGACCCACAGCTGGATCTAACCATCCAACTTGGCACTCTGGTGGCGATGTGGGGACTGTTTGTTCTAATTGGAATCGATGGTTACATCATCGGCAAGAAGGCACTCAAAGTTGTTGAGTCAAAATATCCCGGAAAAGGTGAAAAGGGTCTTCGTTGGTACGCAGCAATGCGTTCAATTCAAATGCGTGGCATGAGACTTCCAAAACCACAGGTCAAGCGCGGAACGAAAATTCTCTAAAAGAATAAGAAGGGTTCCAGGTGAAACATCGTTACTTAGGAAACAGTGGCTTCAAAGTAAGTGAGCTCACCTACGGTAACTGGCTCACACACGCCCGCCAAGTCGATAACAAAGAAGCCATCAAAACAGTTAAAGCTGCTTTGGAAAGTGGTATTACCTCCTTTGATACAGCAGACGCCTACGCAAACCTAGAAGCCGAGTCAATTTTGGGTCAGGCGCTGAAAAACGAACGACGTTCGGGAATAGAGATTTTCTCTAAGGTCTACTGGCCGGTAGCTGACAAGAAACCCAACGATCACGGTTTATCTAGAAAACACATCCTTGAATCTATCGATGGCTCTCTTACGCGGCTAGGGACTGATTACTTGGATCTCTACCAAGCTCACAGATACGACTACGAGACACCGCTTGAAGAAACTATGCAGGCATTTGCGGACATCGTTCGTGCCGGTAAAGCCCTTTACATCGGCGTATCCGAATGGACTGCTGAACAGATATATTCTGGGGCGAAGCTTGCTAAAGAACTCAAATTTCAACTCATTTCTAACCAGCCTCAATACTCAATGCTGTGGCGAGTAATCGAACCCGAAGTTATTCCAGCGTCAAAAGCGAATGGAATGACCCAGATAGTTTGGTCGCCGCTTGCTCAAGGTGTGCTGACCGGAAAGTATCTTCCAGGAAGTCCAGTTCCGAAAGACTCTAGAGCTGGAAACACAGAAGCCGCCGTTGGTGGCATTGAGAAATATATGTCTGATGATGCACTAGCAGCCATTCAGAAGCTCAAGCCACTTGCGCAGTCGTTGGGATTGACGATGGCTCAATTTGGCCTTGCTTGGGTACTTGCAAATCCGAATGTCTCGAGTGCAATTGTTGGCGCATCACGTCCCGAGCAAATCACGGACAACGTGAAAGCTGTTGGTGTTGAGATACCCAATGAGATCATGACTCAGGTCGATCAGATCCTTGAGGGTTTCATTGTTTCAGATCCAGCAGAGACCAAGAGTCCGCCAGCAAGGCTTGTCTAAGAACGCAGGCTAGCGTTAATTTTCCTGGCCCACATTGGTCCTTGATAGACAAATCCGGTATAGCCTTGCACTAAGTCGGCCCCAAGACGGAGTCGCTCGGCAACATCTGCTCCATCGACTACTCCCCCAACGGAGATCAATACAAATTCTGCACCTAACTCTTTGCGCAGCAGAACCAAAATCTCTTTTGACCTAGTTGCCAGAATTGGACCAGACAACCCACCTGCACCGAAAGAATCGACTTGTTCAGTTGGTGTCACAAGACCATCGCGCTTGATTGTTGTGTTGGTCGCAATAACCCCCGCGAGCCCCAGCTTCCTAACTAAAGCTGCAACTTCAGTAACAGCACTGTCTTCAAGATCAGGCGCAATCTTCACCAGCACTGGCTTTCCAAGTGCCGAGCGGGAAACCGCAACCAAAATCGGTTCCAGCTGATCAACATCCTGCAGCGATCTGAGTCCCGGTGTGTTTGGCGAAGAAACATTTACAGCTATGTAGTCAGCAACTGGAGCTAAAGCCTTCGTGCTGTATTCGTAGTCAGAAACAGCGTCAACTAGTTCTGTTATCTTGCTTTTTCCGATGTTGACGCCAATAACTGGAAGTATCGCACCCGAAGCCCGGAGCTTGGCAAGGCGACTGGCGACTTGGTCCGCACCTTCGTTATTGAAGCCCATGCGGTTTATCAGGGCTTGATCTTTTACCAACCTAAACAATCTTGGCTTGGGGTTGCCAGGTTGCGGATGCCTTGTTACG
>JBIIQS010000106.1:0-3486 GCA_044341965.1 Rhodoluna sp. | reverse complement strand
ACTTCAGATGCCGCCGAGTATTACCGCACCGTGGCAAGAGAGTTAGTTTCTCGTGGCAACGCCCCATAACTTCGAGGTCATGGAACCCGAAAAAGATAAAGTCTTTGAACTAACGCTAAGCAACTTTGAGGGCCCATTTGACCTACTGTTGACACTTATTTCTAAGCACGAGTTGGACATTACCGAGATTTCCCTTAGCCGCGTTACCGATGAATTCATTCAGTATGTAAAGCATCTTGACGAGCATGAAGAAATGGAACAGGCGAGCGAGTTTCTAGTTATCGCCGCAACGCTATTGGATCTAAAGATTGTCTCCTTGCTTCCACAGGGTGAGCTGGTTGACGCCGAAGATGTTGCACTTTTGGAAGCAAGAGATCTTCTGTTTGCAAGGTTGCTGCAATACAAGGCCTTCAAGGAAGTATCTAGCTGGTTTGCAACCCGGATTGATATGGAAGCAACCCGGGTCGCAAGGGACGTTCCAATCGAGACAAGATTCCGCGAAAGCACCCCGGAGCTTGTTTGGACCATGACCCTGGAAGAGTTTCATGCTCTTTCGCAAGAGGTTTTCACACCAAGGGAGATTCCAGGCATTGGTCTTACTCACCTTCACGCACCCGCAGTTAGTATCCGCGAGCAAGCCACCGAAGTAATCCTTCGACTTCGTAAGGCCGGGAGCTTGACTTTTTTTGATCTAATTCGTGATGAACCAGACAGAGCAAAAATTGTTGCCAGGTTCCTGGCAGTTCTAGAGCTATACAGGCTTTCTGCTATTGCCATGCAACAAGATGGTCCCTTGGCAGATCTACTTATTACCTGGCAAGCCGATAACTTTGATGATGAACAACTAGCAACCCTGGGAGCAGACTATGACGCGCGATGAGAATTCAGGAACCGAGAACACCCTGAAAGAAGACAGCATCGAAGGAGCAATCGAGGCAATCTTGATGGTCACTGATGCGCCAATCTCGCTGGTTGCTCTGGCAACCGCTCTAGAGATTCCGGTAAACCAGGTTCGCGATGCCGTAAACAAGCTCCGCGATGACTACGACGGAAAAGACGGGATAAGCGCTCGAGGTTTTGAACTTCGAGAAGTTGCCGGTGGTTGGAGAATCTACGTACGCCAAAACTACGACTGGGCCGTGAAGATGTTTATCGCCAACGAAAACCCAACCAAACTTTCACAAGCTGCTTTAGAAACCCTTTCCGTTATTGCCTACAAGCAACCAATTGCTAGGGGACAGATCGCCTCCATTCGAGGCGTGAACGTCGACTCGGTTGTTAGAACCCTTACTTCTAGAGGACTAGTCACCGAGTTGTATACCGATTCTGAAACCGGTGCGATTCACTACGGAACTACTTCGTTGCTACTGGAGCAGCTTGGAATTAACTCCTTGGACCAGCTTCCTCCGATTAGCCCTTACCTGCCCGATATCCATAGCGATTTCAATGAGCGATAGAGAATCAACAGAGGGCATAAGACTTCAGAAGGTTATGGCAAATGCTGGAGTGGCATCCAGAAGAGTATGTGAGGATCTGATCTCATCGGGGTCCGTCAAGGTTAACGGAAAGGTAGTCAAAGAGCTGGGCACCAGAATCAATCCCGAAGTGGACAAGGTTGTAGTCAAGGGGACCCCGATTCAACTTGATGTCTCACGGGTCTATTTGATGCTCAATAAACCAGCTGGGGTAGTTAGTACCTTGCAAGACGAGCACGGCAGGCCAGATCTTTCACAGTACGCACTTGATTACGATCGCATCTTCAACGTTGGCAGACTAGACGTTGACACCACCGGATTGTTGCTGATGACCAATGATGGCGATTTAGCCCACAAGCTAATGCACCCATCCTTTGAGGTGTCTAAGACATATCAGGCAAAAGTCCACGGCCAGATTACTCAACCTGTATTGAACCAACTGCTTGCCGGCATCGAATTAGAGGATGGTCCAATCAAGGCAGATAAGGCCAGATTCCTGTCCGCTTCTGGAAACCACAGTCTGGTCGAAGTTGAGCTACACAGTGGAAAAAACCGCATTGTCCGAAGAATGTTTGAGTCTCTTGGGTTTCCGGTGGTGGCCCTGGTAAGAAGGCAGTTTGGACCGCTACATTTAGGCCATCTAAAGCTTGGTGCTGTGAGGCAACTGTCTAAAATAGAGCTCGGAGCAATTTTGAAAGCCGCTGACAAGAAAAGGACATAGTCATGTCAATTCGTGCAATTCGCGGCGCCATCCAACTTGATGTTGACGAACGCTCCCACCTGATTAAATCCACAGCTGAGCTTCTCACCAAAATGCTGCGCGACAACAAAGTCGATGATTCCCAATTGATCTCGATTCTGTTTACGGCCAGCCCTGACATAACTTCCGAGTTTCCAGCTTTAGCGGCTAGAGAACTTGGCCTCGGAGATGTTCCGTTGATGTGCTTTGTTGAAATGGATGTGGCGGGAGCGCTGCCAAGAGTTATCAGGGTTCTTATAAGCGTTGAGTCAGATACTCCAAGAAGTCAGATCCAGCACGTTTATCTTCGCGGAGCAACAGCCCTGCGCTTGGATTTAGCCCAGTGAAAGACTCGAGACTAACCGGGCCAATCAAGATTGTTGGCACCGGCCTTATTGGAACATCTATTGGCCTAGCTCTTAAAGGCAAGGGACTTGAAGTTTTACTCGACGACAGCTCGCCCGCCGTATTGAACCTCGCGATTGATTTTGGTGCGGGCAGTAAATTCCAACCAGGCACCGAGCCAGAGCTCGTTATTGTCTGCACACCACCTGATGTGACAGCTCAAGTTATCGAAGAACAGCTCAAGGCTCATCCCACAGCAACAGTTACCGATGTCGCAAGCGTTAAGGGAACGGTGTTGACCGCTCTGCAGCAGCAGGGAGCGGAGCTTGCAAAATACGTGGGATCACATCCGATGGCCGGTCGCGAGCAAACCGGAGCTCTTGCAGGCCGAGGGGACCTGTTTATTGGCAGACCCTGGGTGATGACACCAAACAAAAAATCTTCTAAAGAATCAATACTGTTGGTGGAAGCACTTGCTCATGATGTTGGAGCCTCGTTAGTTTCTATGGACCCTATTGAGCACGATAGAGCCGTCGCACTCGTTTCACACGCTCCGCAGATTGTTTCTTCGCTATTGGCTGCAAGGCTTGCCGCGGCTGATAGTTCAGATGTCTCACTTGCTGGCCAGGGGCTTCGAGACACCACCCGCATTGCTGCATCTGATCCTAAGCTTTGGATGCAAATTCTTTCAGCGAACAGCCATCAGGTTTCTGATGTTTTGAGAAGTGTGCGGGATGACCTGGACCAGATTCTCGAAGCCTTGCATGACACATCAAAGCCTGGTTCGCTAACGAGCATCGGAAAGCTGCTGGAATCTGGAAATCTAGGCGTTGCCAAGATTCCAGGTAAGCACGGTTCTAGTGCGACAAAGTACGCCAAGGTCACGGTCATGATCGACGATAAGCCTGGAGAGCTTGCCAGGCTACT
>JBIIQS010000001.1:0-19040 GCA_044341965.1 Rhodoluna sp. | reverse complement strand
TTTGTGAGCTAAAGATCGACGGACTTGCAATTAACCTGCGCTACGAAAAAGGCAAACTAGTTTCTGCTGCCACCAGAGGCGATGGAACAGTCGGCGAGGATGTCACCCGCAACGTCATGACCGTCAAGGGAATCCCGCACCAGCTCTCAGGCAAAGCCATTCCAGAGGTAGTGGAAATCAGAGGCGAGGTGTTCTATGCCCTTGAAGATTTTGCCAAACTCAACAAGACCTTGATTGATCAGGGCAAAGCTCCTTTTGCTAACCCTAGAAACTCGGCTTCTGGCTCGCTGCGTCAAAAAGACTCGAGCGTCACTGCTTCTAGGCCGCTTCAGATGATTGTGCACGGGGTCGGAGCGCTAAAGGACGACTCAGTCAAGGCCCAGTCGGATCTTTACCAGCAGCTCAAAACCTGGGGACTTCCAACATCATCTCGTTACAAGGTTTACAAAACATCAAAGGAAGTGAAGCAATACATTCTGGACTTCGAAGCCAAACGTCACACCCTCGAGCACGAGATAGACGGTGTTGTGATCAAAGTCGACGAGTTCTCGAAGCAGCAAAGCCTGGGCTTTACTTCCAGAGCCCCCAGGTGGGCCATTGCCTATAAGTACCCGCCGGAGCAGGTCAACACGAAGTTATTGGACATCAAGGTCTCCATAGGTAGAACAGGACGTGCCACTCCATACGCGGTTTTGGATCCAATTCGGGTGGCAGGCAGCGAGGTTGAGTTCGCAACCCTACACAACCAAGAGGTAGTGGCAGCCAAAGGCATCCTGATAGGCGACACCGTCGTGCTTCGAAAAGCAGGAGATGTTATACCTGAAATTTTGGGTCCGGTTGTAGCCCTTCGCGATGGCTCGGAGAAAAAGTTTGCCATGCCAAAAAAGTGTCCAGAGTGTCAAAGCTTGCTTGCCCCGGCCCAGGACGGTGACGTTGATCTTCGTTGCCCAAACGCCAAGAGCTGTCCTGCCCAGCTTCGCGAAAGAATCGCTTACATCGGTTCCCGCTCCGCTTTGGATATCGAAGCGCTAGGTTTTGTTACCGCTGTTGCGCTAACCCAGCCAATTGAACCAAAAGACCCGCCGGTGAAATCTGAGGCTGACCTGTTTACCTTGACGCTAGAAAAACTACTGCCAATCAAATCCCGCGTGGTTGATGCTGACACCGGCGCTGCCAAGCTGGATGCGAAAGGAAAGGAAAAGGTAGTCGAGTACTTCCGAAAAGCAGACGGTTCGGCCGCTGCCGTAGCGACCAAACTCTTGGAAGAGCTCGAAAAAGCAAAGTCGCAACCTGCTTGGCGGGTGTTGGTTTCACTTTCCATCAGGCACGTTGGCCCGGTTGCTGCACGGTCCCTGATGAACACCTTTGGCTCAATAGAAGAAATTTTTGCTGCAAGTGAGGAGCAACTTTCTGGAGTTGATGGCGTTGGTCAAGTTGTTGCCAAGACCATAAAAGAGTGGATTGCGGTTGATTGGCATAAAGAAATAGTTGTGGCTTGGAAAAAAGCTGGTGTGAATCTCACGCAAGAAGTATCTGTTGGCGGATCAGGTGTGTTTTCTGGCATGAGCATTGTTGTTACTGGAACCCTTGAGTCCCTTACCCGTGATCAGGCAGAAGAAGCCATTATTGCTGCCGGGGGTAAGGCTGCATCGTCGGTATCTAAAAACACAGCTTTTGTATTAGCTGGTGCTAGCGCAGGGTCAAAATTGGCCAAGGCAGAATCTCTTGGTGTTGAGGTAATTAGTGAAGCAGAGTTTCTAAAGCGCGTAAGCGCGAATTAGTCTCTCTTGTTGTCCTCGTAGGATTCAACTTCGATTGGCTCATAGCTAGCTCTGGTGCCTTCGCTGTAGTCAACGGCCGGCTGATCTGCTCCGTCAGTTATCGAAGCTGAAGTGCCCTCTAATTCGCTTTGAACTATGGTCTCATCGGCTGCCACCATTGACTCGGTGGACATCAACGACTTCATAGTGTTAAGGAAGTCCTCAATTTCGTTCGATTCAGACTCCCAGCGAGCTAGGCGCTCTTGGCCATCAACGATAACCGCGTTTGCGTATGCTTCAGACTTGCGGGCAAGTAGCTCGGCACGACGACGAGACTGGTTGATTAGGTTTCCAGCGTTTCGCTGCGCATCTTCAGTTACGTTGTTGGCCTGCAACTTCGCCTCGCGAAGAATTCGCTCCGCTTCAGCGTTCAGCTCAGCTGAAAGCCTCGATGCTTCGGCAACGGCCTTGTTTGCTTCCTCGGTTGCTTGCTGAGCTTGCTTAACAGCTGATTCATACATGCGAAGTGCTTCTTGCTCACTCTCGTCACGCTTGGTCTTTAGTTCTGCTTCTAGCTCAACACGAAGCTGGGCAGTTCTTTGAGAAAGTTCGGTAGCAACGGCTCTTGCCTCTTCGGTTTCGCGGTGAACCTGAGCCCGCAATTCGGCAGCAAACCTTTCACCCTCGGAACGAATAGCTGCAGCTTCACGCTGGGCGTGAACGGTCTTTTCGGCCGCCTCCGCAGCCTGGGCTTTAGCGGCAGAGAGAATTTCAGCACTCTTTCTTTCAGCCTCTAGGCGGATTTCTTTAACTTTGCTTTCGGTTTCAGAAAGAAGTTTCTGCGCAGCAGCTTCTGCTTTACGACCTAGTTGCTCGGCTTCGGCCTTAGCTGTCTCGCGAACACGAAGTGCATCTTGACCTGCATCGGTCATAAGCTTTCTGGCTTGCTCTTCGGCAACTCGAAGAGTCTGCTCGAACTGGGCACCAAGCTCTGCGTATCCGGTTCCGGAATCGCGCTTTAGGCGCTGCTTTAGGCTAGCGATCTCGCTCTTGAGAAACTCTACTTCGCTGGCAGCTTTGTAGTTGTACTCGCGTACGTGCTCAAGTTCTTCGCGCATGGACGCAAATGCGGTGTCAACCTCATCTTTGTCGTAGCCTCTAAATGCGACCGTGAATTCTGAGTTTTCCAATTGAGCTGCCTTTTCTTGAGGGGTGGTTTTCTCGCCTAAGTCTCTACTTTAGCGCCCAAATCAACCCCAATATCAAGTAATTTCTATCTTGCTAGACTGGCCTCCGGGTCCAAAAGCCAGGACTTAATCGAATTAATCAACCGAGAGTTTTCATGACTGAAATCACCCCCGAACTGGTTCGGCACCTAGCTGGATTAGCCCGTATAGAGGTAACCGAAGCTGAGGTAGCCCAATTCGCCAGCCAGCTAGCCCTTATTGTTGATTCGGTTGCCACTGTCAAGGCGGTTGCCAGTCAGGACATTGTGGCCACCAGCCACCCAATTCCAATGGCTAACGTCTTCCGCGAGGATGTTGTAACCGCCTCGCTGACCCAGGAGCAGGCTCTGTCTGGAGCCGCTGACAGCGACTCCGGCCGGTTCAAAGTCTCTGCAATTTTGGATGAGGACTAAATGGAACTTCTTTCCAAATCCGCAAGCGAGCTTGCCAGCATGCTGGTCAAGAAAGAGATTTCCTCGGTTGAGCTCACTAAAGCTCAGCTTGACATTATCGACAAGCTGAATCCGAAGATCAATAGCTATCTGACCGTAACTCACGAGCTAGCCCTTTCCCAAGCCAAGCAGGTAGATGACCAAAGGGCAAAAGGTGAATCTCTTCCGGCGCTCGCGGGAGTTCCAATTGCCGTCAAGGACAATCTGGCAACTATTGGAATTACAACAACTGCTGGATCAAAGATTTTGCAGGGTTGGGTGCCGCCATACGATGCCACCGTGGTCAAGAAGATTCTTGCAAATAAGATGCCCATCCTTGGCAAGACCAACCTGGACGAATTTGCAATGGGTTCGTCAACTGAAAACTCAGCCTACGGACCTTCATTGAACCCATGGGATCTAACCCGCACCCCAGGTGGCTCTGGCGGTGGATCATCTTCAGCTGTTGCTTCCATGCAAGCCCCGCTTGCAATTGGATCAGATACCGGTGGCTCTATTAGATTCCCAGCTGCCGTGACAGGAACAGTAGGTGTAAAGCCAACCTACGGAGCTGTCTCAAGATACGGATTGATTGCACTTGGTTCTTCGCTCGATCAGGTTGGACCAGTAACAAGAAATGTTATGGATGCGGCGATGCTGCAAGATGCGATTGCCGGTCACGACCCAATGGACGCTACCTCTTTACCTGAGAGCTTGGGCTCCATGACCGAAGCGGCCAAGAACGATTCAGTTAAGGGTCTACGAATCGGAATTATCAAGGAACTCACCGGCGAGGGTTTTCAGCAAGGAGTTTCTGAAAAATTTAATGAGGCGCTGGATCTGCTGGTTGCAGCTGGAGCTGAAATAGTAGAGGTCAGCTGTCCAAGCTTTCAGTATGCAATTGCTGCTTACTACCTGATTCAACCAGCAGAGGCTTCTTCCAACCTCGCTCGCTTTGACTCGGTTCGGTTTGGCCTAAGAGTTATGCCAGAAGGAGTCGCAACGGTTGAAAGGGTAATGTCTGCTACCCGTGAAGCCGGTTTTGGTCCAGAGGTAAAGCGTCGAATCATTCTCGGGACCTATGCACTTTCTTCCGGTTACTACGATGCTTACTACGGCAGTGCACAAAAGGTTAGAACATTAATCCAAGCTGACCTTGCTAAGGCATTTGAAAAAGCCGATGTGCTAGTTTCCCCAACCGCTCCCACCACAGCTTTCAAGCTGGGAGAAAAGCAAGAAGATCCACTTGCGATGTATCTAAACGACATCGCAACTATTCCTGCCAACCTGGCAGGAATTCCTGGCATGAGCCTTCCGGTAGGTCTTGCAAACGAAGACAAACTGCCAGTCGGTGCACAATTTTTGGCACCGGCTCGCGAGGACGCAAGGCTATACAAAGTCGGAGCAGTACTAGAAAAACTCCTTGAAGCCAAATGGTCTAAAAAGATGATGGACTTTGCTCCAGAGCTGAAGGTGAACTAATGGCCAAAGATCCGCTCATGGATTACCAGAAAGCACTTGAAGCATACGAGGTCGTAATCGGACTCGAGGTTCACGTAGAGCTAAACACCAATACCAAGATGTTTTGTGGTTGTGCAAACGTTTTTGGCGATGAGCCAAACACCAATGTTTGCCCAAATTGTCTTGGTTTTCCTGGAGCAATGCCAGCTGTTAACGGTAAGGCTGTTGAAAACTCAATCAAGATTGGTTTGGCTCTGGATTGCCAGATCGCAGCAACCGGAAGATTTGCCAGGAAGAATTACTTCTACCCAGACCTAGCCAAGAACTTTCAGACCTCACAGTATGACGAGCCGATTGCCTTCGAAGGAAAGATAGACATCGAAGTCCCCTCTGGCAAAGTCTTCACCGTTGAAATAGAGCGCGCTCACATGGAAGAAGACGCCGGAAAGCTAACTCACGTTGGAGGCAGTACCGGAAGAATCCAGGGGGCTGAGTACTCGCTGGTTGATTTCAACCGGGCCGGCGTTCCACTAGTTGAAATCGTCACCAAGCCCATTTACGGTGCAGGCGATGAAGCCCCTGAACTAGCAGCAGCTTATGTTCGCTCGATTCGTGAGATAGTAAAAAACCTTGGGGTATCCGATGCTCGCATGGAAAGAGGAAATGTTCGCTGTGACGCAAACGTTTCCATTAGACCTAAGGGCGAAGCCAAACTTGGCACCAGAACCGAAACCAAGAATGTGAACTCTCTTCGAAGTATCGAAAAAGCAGTGAAGTACGAAATCCAAAGACAAGCTCACCTGCTTTCACAAGGCGTTGCCATAATTCAAGAAACCCGACACTGGCACGAGGACCGCGGAGCAACTTCTTCTGGTCGACCAAAATCAGATGCTGACGACTACCGCTACTTCCCAGAGCCAGATCTAGTTCCAATCCAGCCTTCCAAAGAATGGATCGAACAGATCCGCGCAACTCTTCCTGAGAAGCCAGCTGTTCGTCGTAAGAGACTGATGGAATTGTGGGGCTTTAGCGAACTAGAGTTCCGCGATGTTGTGAACTCGGCTTTGCTTGATGAGATTGATGAAACCGTAAAAGCCGGAGCTAAACCACAAGCAGCCAGGAAGTGGTGGACTGGTGAGATTGCAAGAATTGCGAACAGCGAAGACAAGGAAATCACTGAGCTTTCCATCACACCGGTACAGGTTGCTCAAATCGCAGAGCTAGTGGAATCAGGAAAACTTACCGACCGGCTAGCTCGAGAAGTTCTGACCGGAGTCTTGGCAGGGGAGGGAGACCCGGCAGTGATTATTGCAGCCCGAGGTCTTGAGGTCGTCTCCGATGATGGAGCCCTGCTTGCTGCAATAGATAAGGCTCTATCCGAGCAACCAGACGTTCTAGAAAAGATTCGTGAAGGAAAGCTTCAGGCTGCAGGTGCCGTCATTGGTGCCGTTATGAAGGCCATGTCCGGCTCAGCTGATGCCGCCAGGGTGAGAGAACTTGTAATTCAAAGGGCTACCGAGAGCTAAGTCTGTCTTTTTGGGCGGTGTATAAACCTGTGGATAAGTTCAAGTTTTCCCTGAAGGTTAGGGGCTATTTGCTGGGGAGAACTTCTGGCCTAGCTCCCATAATCGCTACGGCCTTGGATCCAGCCTCAGCGCCTGCCCGAAGGGCGCTAGCGACCGCTTCCGAAGCAAGCTGCTGAAAACCTGGCTCTTGGACCAGCTGAGCTAAGAAGCCGCCGCAAAACGCATCTCCCGCTCCCGTTGGGTCCACAAGGCTTGAACCAATAGGGGCAACCTCAATCAATTTGCCATCCCTTGTGTGGGCCATAGCTCCAAGGTGTCCAGAGGTCACCACATTGAGCCTTACTTTTCCCGAAAGCTCTAGAAGATCTTGTTCTTCTTGGTTAGGAAAGGAAATGTCAGCAAGACTAATCAGTTCACGAAAACTATCCACACCGTGATCGTTTATGAATCCGTAAGAACCAGGATCAATTGCTAATAGTGCGCCAGCGGCTTTCACTTTGCTGGCAAAAGCAGAAACTTGTTCGAGAGACCTTCCAAGAAGGCTGTATCCAGAGATGTAGACAACTGCAAAACCGGTTGGATCAATCTTTGCTAGATCCAAATCTTGGTTTGCGCCACGGTCAGTCAACATGGATCTACTTTGCCCGTCAACTAACACTACAAGAGAGCCAGTTGGTTTGCTGCTGGATTGCAAACTACTCTCTATACACTGAGCTGTTAGTTCCTGCTCGAGCTTGACTAAATCTGCTTTTCCAACGCAGCTGACAAAGCTAACAGCTGCGCCTTTGTGTGCAACCCAAGCTGCCACGTTGGCAGCTTGGCCGCCCATGGATTTTTGAATCTGGGCCTTGGTATCTGTGTTTGGTCTTATAGTTTCTTCGGGGATGACAATTAGGTCTTCGATTACGTCTCCGATAACCAAGATCTTATTCACGAAATTGCCGCCCAAGCTTTAGCAATCTCGCCAGCGACTCGAACATTATTTCTTGCCAAATCAAGATTTACTTCCAAAGACTTGCCAGTGGATTCTTCGACAATGAAACCGAGTAAGAAAGGTGTTACCGCTTTGCCGGTAACCCCAGCTTTCTTGGCAGCTTCAAATGCAATAGCAAGCACACGGTCGTGCTCTTTTGGATCCCACTGTTGCTGAATAGGAATCGGGTTGGCAACAACGATTCCCTGCCCGTGGCCTAGTTCATCCTGAGCCTTCATGGCGGCAGCGATTTCTGCGGCTGAGTCCAGCTGCCAATCAAGTGTGTATCCAGAATCGGTTAGCCAAAAGGCTGGAAACTTGTTTGTCTTGTAGCCAATAACTGGCACTGACAAAGTCTCTAGACGCTCGAGGGTTGCTGGTATATCTAATACGGACTTGACCCCTGCGGAAACGACAGTAATTGGGGTAACCGAGAGGGTTGAAAGATCGGCCGACTCATCGAAGGTCTCAATTGCTCCGCGGTGCACTCCGCCCAAGCCCCCTGTTGCAAAGACTCTAATTCCGGCCAGAGAAGCTAAGTGTGCGGTAGCGGCAACAGTTGTTGCGCCTGAAGCCTTTTTGGCCGCAAGAATCGGAATGTCTCTAACGCTAGCTTTGGCAAGGTCTTCGTTGGCAATTCGGTCTACACCCTTGGCATCCAGACCTATTTGAGGAACGCCATCAAGGATGGCAATCGTCGCTGGGACCACACCGCTAGAGCGAAGGATCTCTTCGAATTCTTTTGCTGCCTCTAGGTTCCTAGGTCTTGGCAGACCGTGCGAAATTATTGTCGACTCAAGTGCCACAACTGGCTTACCTGTTGCAAGCGCTTCGGAAACTTCGGGGGAGAGAACAAATGAGGTCATGAGATAAAGCTAGCTCTCTTTGAGTGATGAGAATAATCTATTGGGGTGAGTAACGGGACTTGAACCCGCGACATCCTGGACCACAACCAGGCGCTCTACCAGCTGAGCTATACCCACCATGTCTTTGAGCTAGGCCCAAAGCCTTTATATTCTATTGCGTTTAGAGCTGGTCGGCTATTTGCTTGGCAGCTTCAGATTCTGGCCCGGGCTGGGAAACAAACACGGTCTGCCGATAGTAGCGAAGCTCTGCTATCGACTCTCTGATATCAGCTAGGGCCCTGTGGCCACCAGATTTTTTCGGTAGCTGATAGTAGACCTTAGGAAACCATCGCTTGGTTAGTTCCTTCACAGAAGACACATCAATGTTGCGATAGTGAAGGTGGGCATCTAGTTTTGGCATGTATCGATTTAGAAACATCCGGTCAGTTCCAATTGAGTTTCCAGCTAGCGGGGCAGTTCTAACCTCCGGCGCGAAACCTTTGACATAATCCAGAATCTTTTGTTCTGCATCAGAGAGTTCTAGACCATCGGCAAGTAGAGGTAGTAACCCAGACTCCTCATGCATTTGAGTTACATATTCTCCCATTTGCGCAAGCGAATCTGGCCTTGGCTTTATTACAACATTTAGCCCAGCCTCATCGAGAATGTTCAGGTCAGAGTCAGTTATCAAAACCGCAATCTCAACTAGTGAGTCCTTTTCGACGTCGAGACCGGTCATCTCGCAGTCGATCCAGACTAAATTCTCCAAGGACTTCATAACCTAGAAAGCTTAGCGTTTGAGCGCTAGGCGCTTTCTTGGCTTTGCCTTTGGCTTGCGCTTTCCTTTAGCTTTAGCCTTTAGCAACTTACGCTCAGCTCTGCCTTCGATGAGCCAGTAAAGAACTGGAACAATAACCAAGGTCAATACTGTCGAGGAAACCAAACCACCAATAACAACGATTGCCAACGGCTGACTAATGAATCCTCCACCGGTGATGCCAAGAGCTAGCGGCGACAGCGCAAAGATTGTTGCCAGTGCTGTCATCACAATAGGACGAAGACGCTGCCTTGAGCCATCCATGATCGATTGCTGAATCGACTTGCCTTGCTTTCGGTACTGATTTATCAGGTCAATAAGCACAATGGCGTTTGTGACCACCACACCAACCAGAAGCAGCATTCCAATAAGTGCCGGAACGCCCAACGGAGTATCGGTTAGTAGTAGTAGACCCAGCGCACCGGTTGCAGCAAATGGAATCGAAATCAACAAAATCAATGGCTGCACCAAGCTACTGAAGGTTGCAACCATAACTAGGTACACGATTGCGACGGCGGCTAGCAACGCCAGTCCTAGCTGACCGAAGGACTCAGCCTGATCGGCAGAGACTCCACCGATGTTGGCAGTTGCTCCAATTGGCAGCTCAACAGCCTCCAAAGCCTCAGTCACCGCTCTGGTAACAGCTCCCAGGTCATCGGAGTCAGGGGTGAGAGAAACAGTGGCTACTCGATCACCCTTCTCGCTGGTGATAGCTACCGGGGCCTGAACCTCTTGGATGTCAGCGATGCTGTCGAGGGAAATAACTCCGGACCTAGTTGGGATTCGAATGTCGCGAATTTCTTCCAGGGTAGCTGGAGTGTTCTCTTGAACGATGAAGATAGGTGTCGCCTCGTTATCGATGTTTACATCGCCAATCGAGCCTGGCCTTAGGGTTGCTGCAACAATGCCCGAAACCTGTATCTCAGTCAGCCCAACCTCGGCAGCTGCCACCCGATCGACAGTTATCTTCAAGGTTCGCTGTTGCTCCGAAAGTGAAGAGGAAATATCAGAGATATCCTCAACTTCGAGCATCCCCAGTCGAACCTTCTCAACAGCTGCAAACAATGCCTCGTCACTGGTAGCTGCAAGTTTGATATCGATTGTTCCAGAGCCACCAAAACCTCCACCGCCTTGAGGAAGAGTCACTTCACCAATGTCATCACGAGAATCAAACTCGGCCTGAACAGCAGCCTGGATTGCAACGTTGTCGGCGTCCTTACTAACCGATACTTGAATAGTTGTTGCGTTAGTGTTGCCACCAAAGTTCACGCGACCATCGGCTCTCCCACCAAATGTTGCAAGTACAGTCTCAACGCCTTCTTGCGAAAGAATCAGATCCTCAACAATCTTGGAGGCTTCATCGCGCTGCTCAAAGGTGCTACCAGCAGGGAGCTCTTGACGAACCACGAAGGTGTCTCCACCAAAGTCACCGATGAAGTCTGTCTTGAGCTGTGGAACAAGAGAGAAAGTGAACATCAAAATTGCACCCGCTGCAACCAGAGTCAGACCTGGCTTGGCTTGGGTTTTAGTTAATACGGGGATGTAACCGCGCTGTAACCAGCTGCGCTTTTCCTTTTCTTCTTCCTCCTTACGAGCTTTCTCCATACGAGTGGCGGCGGTCCTGGCCGACTCTTTCGCGCTCTGCTCTTCGCTAACCGGAGCCTTTAGGAACCAGTAGGCAAGAACGGGAACGATAGTCAAGGAGACCACTAGGGAAGCAAGCAGGGCGATGGTGAAGCTGAAGCTAAACGGTCTAAAGAGCTCTCCGACGATTCCTCCCACCAGGGCAACCGGTAGGAATACCGCAACGGTGGTGATGGTCGCCGAGGTAATCGCTCCAGCAACCTCCTTGACGGCGTCAATAATGGCGCGCTTTTTTGGCTCGCCATATGAAAGGTGACGGTTTATGTTTTCAATAACCACAATCGAGTCGTCCACAACTCGACCAACTGCGATGGTTAGCGCGCTCAGGGTGAAAAGGTTCAGGCTGTAGCCAGAGACCGAAAGACCGATAAATGTAACGAGTAAAGAGGTTGGAATTGAAATCGCGGTTACCAAGGTGGATCGAATCGATGTCAAAAACACCAGGATGATCAAAATGGCAAACGTAAGTCCAAGGGATCCTTCGATACTTAGGTTCTCAAGTTGTTTTTCAACAAAGGGCCCCTGATCAAAAACAGTGGTGATTTCAACATCGCCACCCAGTTTTTCCACCAGTTCGTCAATCTTGGATTCAACACCGTTTGAAATCGCAACAGTGTTGCCTTCTTGAGTCTTGGTCACCTGGATTCCAAGGGAATCAAGTCCATTGGTTCTAGATATAGAAGTAACTGGCTCGTAATCGTATGTTACTTCGGCAACTTCGCCGATGGTGAGAATTTTTGGTGCGGTGGTGGTTCCAGCTAGTCCACCAGGTAGTTGAGCAAATGAGGTAGCCGATGCAACCAATGGAAGATTCTCAAAATCTTCAACAGAGTTGACGTTGGTGCCAATTTCAATCTGGAGCTCACCCTCGGTGTCGGTAATTGAACCGGCGGGAAGGATAAAACCATTGGCCTTCAGAGCATCGGTTATCGAAGTTTGAGATAGCCCATTTGCAGCTAGTACGCCAGTTTTTAGATCAAGAGTGATCTGCTTCTTTTTTCCTCCAGCCACTGTGATTTCTTGAATGCCAGGGACTTGGGACAAAATCGGAACAGCGATGTCTTCCAATATTTCAGAGATAGCCTCGTTGTCACCGGTTGTAGAGGCAACTGACAATACAATAATCGGCACGCTATCAAAGGAGCCTGAGATAACCCTTGGCTCAACATCGGCAGGAAGTGAATCTTGCACATTAGCCACGACCCGGTTTAGCTCTTCTTCAACCTGAGCGGTTGTGACACCAAAATCAAACTCAACGCGCACAACCGATACGTTCGCTCGAGAGGTTGAGGTGACATTGACTAGGTTCTTTAAAATCCTGGCCTCGTCTTCGATGATGGAAGAAACTTGGGCATCGACTACTTCAGGAGAAGCTCCAGGGTAAGTAGTAACGATAGAAGCCTGTGGCACCTCAAATGAGGGGAGTAGTTCTTGCTTTAGCGAACCGAGGGAGATTAGGCCAGCCACGGTGAGGATTATGGTCAAAAGCCCCACAACAGAGCGGTTGGCAAGTGAAACGGTCGAGAGTCTAAACAAGGATGTCCCCTAAATAAGTGATGGGTTTTTGTACCTACTAAGCAAACCACCTATCGGCCCAGCTAGCAAAACCATTACCCAAGCTCTCAGCCAGTTGCCAGCAACTAGAGCCAGTTATGTCAACGGGCGTAGGCTGAAGGGGTGAAAAAAGCCCCGAAGATCCTTTCTAGAGTGCTGCTTGGCTTGCTTGTAGCAGCGCTAATTGTGCCTTTCTTGATTCCTGTTGAAACCAGCGGGACCAAGACCTATCAGGAAGCCGCTGGGTCGGGGGCTAACTTTGCTAAAGCTTTGGGGATTGATGTCTTCACGGACGTTACCGAGTTTGATTGCCAGCAAGATAGTGTCTGCGATAACCCACCGGTATTTATCTTGCTGCACGGCTTTGGCGCTAATACTTTTTCCTATCGCTTGGTCACCGAGCCACTAAGTGCCTACGGAGACGTCATCGCTTATGACCGACCAGGTTTTGGCTTCACGCAAAGACCTACTAGCTGGGAAGGCGAGAACCCATACGGCTCATTAGGTAACGACTTGATTCTTGATGAGCTAATAGCAGAGTATGCAAGCGATAGAGAAGTGTTCTTGGTTGGTCACTCCGCTGGCGGAACTCAAGCAGCGCAGTATGTGGTGGATAACCCAGGGGTAGTTTCGGGGCTTATTTTGATTTCTCCCGCGATACTCACCACCGGCGGATCTCCATCTGGGTTCAACTGGATTTTCAGCATCCCGCAATTAGATCACTTAGGTCCGCTTTTGGTTTCCTCGATAGCCTCAAGTGGAATGGATCTCCTGGACCGGTCTTGGTTCGATAAGTCGAAGATTACCGATGAAATCAAGACAGGCTATCGAGCCCCGCTAGATATCATTGGCTGGGAGGAAGGCTTCTGGGAATTCAACCGAGCACCGCGAACCTTTAACGTCAAAGACCGGTTATCCGAGATCAAAATTCCAACTGTTTTGATTACCGGGGATACCGATGTTGTGGTGGCAACAGCAGACACCGAGGCGCTCGCAACCATGATTGAGGGCTCAAGCTTGGTTGTTATCCCCAAGTCCGGTCACTTAGCCCATGAAGAGACCCCGGTAGAGACCATGAAGGCAATCGATGACTATTGGAACAGCCTTTCTAAGTAGTTTGGGAACAAACTGGCTACCAATTGGTTGACCCCAATGCAATAGACGAGAAAAGGGACATTGAGTAGTGAACATTAGGTTTGGTCTAGACACCTTCGGGGACATGACCCTAAAGGACGATGGCAAGCCTGAAACGGCTGGACAAGTCCTTCGAAACGTTGTTGACGAGGCGGTTCTAGCCGAACAAGTCGGGCTAGATAACTTCAACATCGGCGAGCACCATCGCGATGACTTCGCAGTCACTGCACCAGACACTGTCCTTGCTGGAATCGCAACCAAAACCGACAGAATTACTCTCGGATCTGGTGTGACAGTTTTATCCTCTGAAGACCCAATTCGGGTGTATCAAAGATTTGCAACCTTGGATGGATTATCAAATGGCCGGGCCGAGATAACCGCGGGCCGAGGATCCTTCACTGAATCTTTCCCACTGTTTGGATATGAGCTTTCCGACTACGCAGAATTGTTCGAACAAAAACTAGAAATGCTTGTTGAGTTGCTTAAGGAAGGACCAGTCAACTGGTCGGGCTCTATAAGGCCTCCGCTAGTAAACCAAGAGGTTTATCCAAAAACAGAACGCGGCCAGATTCCTCTTCGAGTGGGCGTCGGAGGCTCACCGGAAAGCGTAGTTCGCGCAGCAAGGTTGAATGCCAACTTGGCATTAGCAATCATTGGGGGAGACCCCGCAAGGTTCTATCCATATGCGAAGTTGTATCACGAGCAGATGGAGCATTTCGGAAACGAAGTTAGACAGATTTCAATTCACTCTCCAGGTCACGTTGCAAAAACCGACGAAGAGGCTATTGAGGAACTCTGGCCAAGCTATCAGTCAAGTTTTGGTCGGATTGGTCGCGAGCGAGGCTGGGGACCGATGACCAAGGATCACTACTTGAATGAGGTCTCTAACGGTAGCTTGTATGTGGGTTCTCCCGAGACAGTTGCTAAAAAGATCGCCTATGCGCTGCAGTCAGTGGGGGCTAACCGCTTTGACCTAAAGTACTCAACTGGACCTATGCCCCACTCCAAGCTGATGACCTCTATTGAATTGCTAGGAACTGAAGTTGTTCCTATGGTCAAGCAAATCCTTGCTGGGTCACTAGCCAGCAAGTAAGCCCTGCTTGTCGCTGGCTAACCAATCCCGCTCACTGAGCTAGCCTAAAAACTGATCGTTTAGCTAGCTAGTTAGGGCCAACATGAATTTCAAGGCATTATTCGCAGAGTTTCTAGGAACAGCACTTCTTGTTACAGCCATAGTTGGATCCGGAATCATGGGAAGTAATCTCTCGGGCGATCTCCTAGTTGCCCTGATTGCGAACGCACTTTCTACCGCTTTGGCTCTTGGTTTGCTAATCCTGACTCTTGGCCCAGTAAGCGGAGCCCATTTCAATCCAGTTGTTTCGATGGCTTTGGCTATCAACCAGAGATTTAAGGCTACAAGAGTCGCGCCCTATCTTGCCGCGCAATTCGCTGGCGCTATTTCAGGAGCAATCCTGGCAAACGTTATGTTCGGAGCTACAGCATTTCAGGTTTCGAGTAAGGGGATGGCTAGCGAGGGCACAGCTATTGGTGAGGTTGTTGCTACCGCAGGACTTGTATTCATCATTCTAAACTTGATTCAATCCAAGCGTGCCGATCTAATTCCAATTGCAGTTCCGGCTTGGATTGGCTCAGCATATTTCTTTACTTCATCCACCTCATTTGCCAACCCTGCCGTGACGGTTGGAAGAATCTTTACTGATAGCTTTGCTGGAATCGGGACCCAGTCAGTTCCAACTTTTGTAATTGCACAGCTGCTTGGTGCAGCACTAGGAATAGTTCTAGCAAAAGTATTCGCTAAGTCCAAAAAATAGTTTTAGGCGAAAGCTTCCGGTGGTGGGCAAGAGCACACCAAGTTGCGATCTCCATAGACCGAGTCCACTCGTCTTACCTTTGGCCAGTACTTCCACAAATGCTGCGACTTCACAGGGAACACTGCTAGCTCTCGCGAGTATGGGTGGTTCCACTCTTCCGTCAAAATCTTTGCGGTGTGCGGGGCTTGGCGAAGTGGGTTATCTTCCGGACTCCAAGTGCCAGCGCCAAGTTGGTTGATCTCGTTCTTGATTGCGATCATCGCATCGATGAATCGATCGACTTCCTGCTTTGGCTCGGACTCGGTTGGCTCAATCATTAGTGTTCCTGAAACCGGGAAACTCATTGTTGGAGCGTGGAAACCATAATCAATTAATCTCTTTGCTACGTCGTCGACGCTAACGCCGGTTTCTTTTGTGATTCCGCGAATGTCGATAATGCACTCGTGAGCAATCAAACCAGCGTTACCTGTGTAAAGAAGCGGGAAGTGATCTTTTAGCTTCATCGATACGTAGTTAGCAGACAACACCGCAACAGAGGTAGCATCACGCAGGCTCTGGTTACCCATCATGCGAATGTAGGCCCATGAAATAGGCAAGATCGAAGCCGAACCAAAAGGAGCCCCAGAAATTGGTCCAAAGTTAGGAAGCTCTATTTGAGCCAGTGAGTGTCCTGGCAAGAACGGAGCTAGGTGAGCCCTAGCGGCTACTGGACCAACTCCTGGGCCACCGCCACCGTGAGGGATACAGAAGGTTTTGTGAAGGTTCAGGTGCGATACGTCTCCACCCAGAAGTCCAAACTTGGCGTAGCCAACTACAGCGTTGGTGTTAGCACCATCGATGTATACCTGGCCACCTGCGGCATGAACCATGTCGCAAATGTCAGCGATGGCTTCTTCGTAAACACCGTGGGTAGAAGGATAGGTAACCATCAGAGCTGATAGCTTGTCGCCAGCTTCGGCGATCTTTTGCTTAATGTCGTCTAGGTCTACGTTTCCTAGCTCGTCGCAAGACACCACTACTACCTTCATACCCGCCAAGATCGCAGATGCTGCATTGGTGCCGTGGGCAGAAGATGGAATCAAACAAACTTCGCGCTGGCTGTCACCACGGGAAAGGTGGTAACCGCGGATTGCCATAAGACCAGCGAGCTCTCCCTGGCTTCCGGCGTTTGGCTGCAGTGAAACTGCGTCGTAGCCAGTTACATCACAGAGCCAACCGGTTAGCTCTTCGATTAGGTTCAGGTAACCTGCAACGTCTTCCTTGGGAGCAAATGGGTGCATGTTGCCAAACTCGGGCCAGGTGACGGCTTCCATTTCGGTAGTTGAGTTCAGCTTCATGGTGCAAGAGCCAAGTGGAATCATGCCGCGGTCTAGCGCGTAGTCATAGTCGGCAAGACGCTTCAGGTAACGAAGCATTGCAGTTTCGGAATGATGGGAGTTGAACACCTGGTGGGTTAGGTAATCATCCTTCCGAGAAAGTGTTCCAAGCTTCGTAGCAGCTGAAGCGTTGAAGACATAGTCAACCTTGCCGGCGCCAAAGGCCGCTGAAATCTTGTTGAGCATTTCTCCGTCAATGGTTTCATCGATAGAAATGCCAACAGTTTTGTCATCTAGAACCAACATCGTGATGTCTTGTTTTCTAGCTGCCTCATAAACTGTTTTCGAGCTTGGGACCGTGACCTGGAAGGTGTCGAAGAACTCATTTGGTGAAACTGCAAGTCCGGCTTTCTTCAGTGCCTCGGCAAGAGCAAGAGTCTTGTGGTGAACCTCAAGCGCAATAGAGCGAAGCCCCTTTGGACCGTGGTACACCGCATACATTCCAGCCATAACCGCGAGTAGAACCTGAGCGGTACAGATGTTTGAGGTAGCTCTTTCACGGCGGATGTGCTGCTCACGAGTCTGCAAAGTTAGGCGGTATGCAGGTGCGCCATCGGCATCAACGGATACTCCAACAAGTCTTCCTGGCATTGAGCGCTCCAGGTCATCGCGAACGGCAAGGTAACCAGCGTGAGGTCCACCAAAGCCCATTGGCACACCAAAGCGCTGAGTTGTTCCAACCGAGATGTCGGCCCCAGCACTTCCAGGAGATTCAATTAGGCAAAGTGCAAGTAGGTCTGCAACCGCAACCGAAAGTGCGGACACTGTCTTGGCAGCAGCAAAAATTGGCTTTAGATCGGTTAGGTTGCCAGAAGAGCCTGGGTACTGAACCAAGACACCGAAGTACTCGCCAGCTAGACCAGCGGCACCTTTGGCTGCGTCAAAGTATGCAATTTCAATGCCTACCGGAGCTGCACGGTGCTCCAAAAGAGCCTTGGTCTGAGGGAAGCAGTCGTTGTCAACGTAGAAAACATTGCTTGGGCTAGAAGATCCTCTTCTTGCAAGAAGCATGGCTTCAGCCGCAGCGGTTGATTCATCCAACATCGATGCGTTGGAGGTCTTCATGCCAGTTAGGTCGTTGACCATGGTCTGGAAGTTAATGATTGCTTCTAGACGTCCCTGCGAAATTTCTGGCTGGTAAGGGGTGTAAGCGGTGTACCAGGAAGGGTTTTCCAAAACGTTGCGCTTGATAACAGAAGGAGTCAGGGTCCCGTAGTAACCCTGACCAATCAAGCTTGTGGTGACCTTGTTGTTGTTCGCGTGAGCGCGAAGAGCTTTTAGGGTGTCTGATTCAGACAATGGATCAGGAAGTTTTCCATCACCCTTGAACTGGATTGCCTGAGGTAGAGCGGTTGCCATCAACTCGTCTAGGGATGAGTAGCCAAGCTGCTTGAGCATCTCAGATTGTTCTTGAGGGGTAGGACCGATGTGACGGTACTTGAAATCTTTGTGCTCAGGAAGCATTTGTTGGTAGTTACCCCTCGTTGGTTAGTTGAGCGTATTCTTCATGGGTTAGCAAAGCAGGTAGTTCTGTGAATTTGATCTTGATCAACCATCCGGCACCCATAGGGTCCTGGTTTACTAGTTCTGGTGTTGCGGTGACGCTGTCGTTTACTGCCACTATTTCACCATCTACCGGGGCGTAAAGCTCTCCGACACTCTTGGTGGATTCAATTTCGCCACAAATTTTCATATAAGTGGTCGAGCTTCCAAGCTTGGGTAGGTCAACAAACACGATGTCACCTAGCTTCTCGGCTGCATAGTCGGTGATTCCAACCGTGGCTACATCGCCCTCGATGGAAAGCCACTCGTGCTCTTTGGTGTAGTGAAGGCTCTCGGGATTAGTCATGACTTTTGTCCTAGCTTTTCTAACTGTTTGGGTACCTCAAAGCTAATCTAGGGCGCACGAGAGTCAAAATCGGCTTGGACCTGTGAAGCGAAACTAAGGTTTGCGGGTTGGGTACTGGCTTGGTATGTAGCTAGCACCCGGCGGAATATACATCGGCCTAGCTTCCACAGGCTTAGCCAAAGCAGGTGCAGAGGTTTTGATCACTGTCTCAGGAGCCCCTGCTGGAGCGCCCCCGAGCCTTCTTTTGAAGCCGCGCAACAAGCTTTGAACCCCCAAACCAATGAGGGTGGCAGTTTCTTGCCGTTGGCGCGCTGAGAGGTTCTTGCGCCATGCCCAACGGACAAGGAAGTAAAGCCCAATGATTCCAACGAATGGTTCTTTCCATTGCAAAACTAAGAAGCTGCCGTCAAAAACCTGAACCGGCAGCTCAGTACCGCCAAGGGAGCTGGTAAGGGTTATCTTGTTGGAAACAAAACCCAGCCCCGGTAACAGGTTTAGCTGCGAACCTTCTGCCTGGCCAGAAACTTGGGTTGTGACAGCTTTCTGGACTTCTTGCTCTGGGGAAACTAAAGCTTCACGCAAAGACTTAGATGCAATTACTTCGCCACCGTG
>JBIIQS010000040.1:0-5647 GCA_044341965.1 Rhodoluna sp. | reverse complement strand
TGTGGCAGTAGCCAACTCATTAGTTTTGGGCTTTAGATCAAAAGCTCATGCAATTGGACCAGAGCTAGTTGCTGCGTTTTTGGTTTTCATCAACTTAGCAAGCGTGCTTTCGTCCAGATCAAAAATTGCTCAAACCACCACAGCCAAAATTGGAATACTTTCTGGTCTTCTTGCAACTAGGGAAGAAGTCAGAAACGATAAGAAAAAAGCCCAAGACGAAGAAGTCTCAACCAGGCTTCTTGCCACTCACGCCATGGGCGAAACCGAACTGTTGCAAGTTACACCCAACTCTGGTTTTGTTTCCTCTGGTGCAATTTGGTGGGCACTTGGATTACTAGCTCTAAACCTTCCTTGGATTCCAACCAACGTAGCTGTTTCCGGTTCAGGCGTATTGCCACTTTCGTCAAACTGGTTAGAAATATTTGGCCAAGCTGGATCCAACTCGCATTCCATTGGCTTGGGGTTTGTGGGGGCCGCAGATCCTTGGGTTTGGGCACTAACGCTACTTAGCACGCCGCTGTTTTTCATACCAACACTTTCCGTGACCTTGTTTCTCTTCCTCGCTACCCCAATCGCGTTCGCGGGTGCTTTTAAACTCACTGAATTGCTCGCTTCGAATAACCTGGTTCGCATCGTTTCGGCATTGAGTTTTACTTTGTGGCCTGCTCTCACAGTTTCAGTTTCAGAGGCTAAGTTCTCGCAAGTGCTTGCAATTGCTTTGCTGCCTTGGCTTTTGTATTCGCTGGCTAGAGTGGCAAGAATTGGCCACAAGGACTCAACTCGTTTCCCAAGAACTCACGTTGGGATAGCTGCCATCTTGCTGGCCATGATCGCCGCCAGCTCCCCGGTTCTAGGCGCGGTGTTGCTAGTACTGGTGGCAATCACGGCGGTAGTTCGACCAAGCAAGATTGTGCCACTGCTTTCTACTACCTTGCTCGCTATCGCTTGGTTCCTGCCGCTAGTAATTGAGCGCATCACTTCGGGTAACTGGCTGAGCTTGCTACTTGATCCTGGAGTGAGCGTGCCGGATGGATTGGAAGCTAATTGGAAGCTTGCGTTTTTTGGCTTCGGGTTTGATGCGCTTAGTTGGGGACTACTTATCACGGTACCGATGCTGATTTTTGCCCTACTAGCGCTGCTGGCCCCCAAGCTTCGAACTACCCTGCCGATATGGGGTATTGCCCTGCTGGCTCTTGCAACCAGCTGGCTGGTAGTTGGAATTGATTTTGATTTAGGAAATGGCTCAAGCCTTGGGATAGACGCCACTTCTTTGCTTGGCTTATTTGGCTTGGCGCTAACGCTTCTGGTGGCTCATGTTGCAGACACTTCTTTTGTGCTTCGAGTGAGCGCTCTTGCCGCCGTTACCCTGGTTGGATTACTGCCGGCAGCTTTTCAAATGGTCACAGTTACCCCCAATGTGAGCTACTCCGATGGGCAAATAGTTCCTTCAATTATTCAAGCTGATGTGAGTTCTGGAACCTATTGGAGAACCCTGCAGCTCGAATCAACCAGCGAAGGTGGTTTAGTTGCTCAAGTTTTTACCGGAGCGGGAGTAAAGCTAAACCACATCTCAAGTGGTTACAAAATTTCCAGCAACACTAACCCAGAAGTAAACCCTGACTACCAAGAGCTGGGGCAATTGGTAGCTAATCTGGCCTCTGCTAACGGTGCAGAGATTTATCCAACTCTTGAAAAGTTCGGCATTGGATACATTCTTGTGAAACCAGTTGATAGAAATCTTCAACTCGCCCTTGATTCCACCAGAGAGCTCGAATCAATTGGGCTAACCGACTATGGCCAATTGTGGAAAGTGGAGAACATTCCAGCTGGAATCCAAGCAACCCCGCTTGATTTTGGTTTGGTAAAGATTGGACAACTCGCCGTACTTGCCTTGTTCGCCTGGTTTGCAATTCCTGCAAGAACCAAGAAAAAGCGCAAAACCAATGACAGCGAGATTTTCATTGACTCCGAGGAGGCAAACTCATGATTACTCGTGTAACTGCCTTCATAGCAACATCGCTTCTATTGGCAGGCGCTTTGGTGTTTGCTCCACCGATCAATCTTTCAGTTGACCTAGGTTCGGCCAGTGGCAGCTTTGATGTCAAACCTGCCGACCAGAGTTTGGTTTGCCCGGGCCCACTTTTTGTTACCGGTGGTGCTAGTGGAACAGACCTTGGAGTTTTTGAAAGAACTGGTTCTACAACCCTTCGCTATACCGCCGAGGGAACTGGCGCACTCGAAGTGAAATCAATAGCCATCCAAGACCCTGCGGTGACGTCCCTTGGCTCCGGCAGGATTTACTTTGCTGGTGAAATAACAAACGCCACCGAACTTAGAAATACTGGGGCAAGTGTGGGCTCACCCCAAGGATCCATGGTGGTAACAGGGACCACCACTCAGCTTGTTGCAATTGAATCCATGCGAGGACTGGCAGCAGCTAGCTGCCAGCAGCCAAGTGGCGACATTTGGCTTGTTGGTGGCTCAACAGCTGCCGGTCGCGAAGCGCTGTTGATTTTGACTAACCCAACTCCAAATGATGCAACAGCTGATCTAACCATTTACTCCGATCTAGGCGAGATAGAAGTTGCAGGGCTTTCTGGAATATCAGTGTTGGCAAATTCCACCACGGTGCTATCTATTGCAAGCTTTGCCCCAACGGTTTCGACTTTGGCTATCCAGGTCCAGACATCGGGAGCGAAGCTAGCGGCCTGGATTCAGCACCGAGTTATGAACGGAACCGAGTCTTTGGGAGTGGATTATGTCTATCCATCCCAAGCACCTCAAATGGAATTGGTAATTCCTGGCTTTGTGGTGCGGGGCACTGAAGCAATCAATCAAGTTGCTGTGACCGAGGGTATTGCCGATGCGGGACACTCAGTCCGAGTCTTCGCTCCGACTGGAGCCAACGTGACAATCCAGATCGTTTCCACCAGCGCCGAAGTTTTCGGAGCTGTGTTTACCGGAACCGTTGAGCCTGGAACCGTGAGGGATTTTCCCGTCACCGATCTGCTAGATGGTAACTACTCGGTGTTTGTCACCTCAGACCAACCTGTTTTTGCAACAGCCAAGGCAGCAATAGGTAACGATGCCGGCACTCCACGAATCGACTTCACTTGGCTTGGAGCAGCAGAGCCGCTCACCGCGGCGCGAGCAATTATGACCTCTGCAGTGATTCCACCCGAGGGTGCTTCATACCTGGTATTTGCAAACCCGATCAATGAACCAAGAAGTGCAACCGTTACCAGCTTGGAAACCGGAGTTGCAACAGTTGTTTCAGTTCCCGCTCAGGGCTCTAGCTTGCTGGGAGTAACCGGAGCAGTTGCTGTTTCGAGCGACACTGGTGTTTTTGCTTCAGTTGCACTGCTACTCAATGGCCAAATTTCTTCGCTTGCGCTTTACCAGCCAACTAATCTTGGCAATTCAGTTCAGGTGCGTTTTCGCTAACGGTTGTAGTAATCGGGAACTAGATCCCAAGGGTCAATATCAAGTAAGTCAGCAATCGCCTCAAATACTTGCTGCTCAACTTTTAGTCTTTCTTCCAGCATTGACTTTCTTGAGTGAGAACCAAATCGCTCGGTAGGAATTCGATAAATCGTGATGTGATTACCCTCGCGATCAACTTTCCATCTAGGAATATCCGTTTGACTCTCAGCGGCTGTTGGTTCCGATCTAACTGACCAGGTGAGGCCTTCTAAGTCCTCAGCCCAAATACCTTTTAGATACTCCATAGCGGTGTTCACATACTGCTCAAAACTGTGAGATCTGGTTTGGCCAAATTTGAATAGCTTGCTCAGTATCGGTCTTCTCATGCCGCGGTCATGGCGATCCCTATGGGCGTTACGTGATTTTGAGGGTTTAGCCATGGCCCCATTGTATTATTGGGACAGTGAGCACAGTTGATGCAATTTTCAAAAAATACGACATCCGTGGATTAGTCGGCACTGAAATCACCCCAGAAAAAGTCGCAGCTATTGCTGCTTCATTTGTCGACGTGCTTGATTTAGCCGGAAAGTCAGTTGTGGTGGGCCACGACATGCGAGATTCCTCAGTTGGCTTTGTTGATGCCTTTATTGAAGGCGCTACCGCCAGGGGAGCGGATGTAATCAATATCGGTTTGTGCTCAACCGATGAGTGCTACTTCGCATCTGGGCATTTGAATTCAGCATCCGCCATGTTTACCGCGAGTCACAACCCCTCCACTTATAACGGCATCAAGTTTTCAAGGGCTGGCGCCCTAGGTGTCTCCATGGAAACTGGCCTAAGTGAAATTCTTGCTGGTGCAAATAAGTACCTAGCTTCGGGGATCAAAGAGGTCGCAGAACCTGGTTACGCCAGCGAGCACGACATCATGGGCGAGTACGCAGCAAACCTTCGGGAACTTGTTTCACTGGATGAAATTCGTCCTTTGAAGGTCGTGGTGGATGCAGCCAATGGAATGGGTGGCCTTACCGTGCCATCAGTTTTGGGAACCGATGCTGGGTTGTCAGAGCTACCGGTTGAAATCATCCCGATGTATTTTGAATTAGATGGCTCCTTTCCAAATCACGAAGCTAATCCGCTAGACCCCAAAAACCTCGTCGACTTACAAAAACGAGTCATCGAAGAAAATGCCGACCTAGGGTTGGCCTTTGATGGCGATGCCGACCGCTGCTTTGTTATCGACGAAAAAGGAAACGCAGTTTCACCTTCTGCGGTTGCCGCCATCGTAGCAGTTAGTGAGATTGCCAGGGCCAAGGCCCAAGGAGTAACCGACATTCACATCTTGCATAACTTACTTACCTCTAGAGCCGTAAAGGAATTTATCGAAGCGGCTGGGGCCAAAGCCACCAGAACAAGAGTTGGACACTCTTTGATTAAGGACGAGATGGCCAGAACCGGAGCCATCTTTGGGGGCGAGCACTCCGCGCACTATTACTTCAAAGATTTCTTTGGTGCTGACAGTGGCATGCTTGCGGCCATGCACGTGATGCGCGAGTTTGGCTCTCAGGATCTGCCGCTTTCGGAATTTGCAGCCAAGTTCGATCCCTATTTTGCTAGCGGGGAGATCAACTCCACCGTCAAAGACGCTGCGGCGAAAATGACCCAAATCAAAAGCGAGTTTCAGGACCTTGATATTGACGAATTAGACGGTGTAACCGTAAGTTCAAAGCCAGGGCAGAGCCCTTGGTGGTGGTTTAACGTCCGAAGCTCCAACACCGAGCCGCTACTTAGGTTGAACGTGGAATCTGAGGACAAAAACGCCTGCAGCGAGCTAACTTCCAGGGTTTTGGGCCTAATAAAAAGCTAGCCCCCAAGGTATGCTTGGACAATGCTGAAATCAAAAACAACTATCGAATTTAAAGTAGCCGACCTAGCTCTTGCCGAGGCTGGAAGACATCAAATCCGCCTGGCTGAGAACGAAATGCCTGGGCTAATGGCTCTGCGCCAAGAGTTTGCCGCAGCCCAGCCACTTAAGGGTGCCCGAATCGCCGGCTCACTTCACATGACTGTTCAGACCGCCGTTCTAATCGAGACACTTGCTGCCCTTGGTGCCAAGGTTCGTTGGGCCAGCTGTAACATTTTCTCTACTCAGGACGAAGCAGCAGCAGCTGTTGTAGTTGGATCTGGATCCCCAGAGCACGTTGCAGGTATTCCAGTGTTTGCTTGG
>JBIIQS010000039.1:0-5659 GCA_044341965.1 Rhodoluna sp. | reverse complement strand
TTAGTGGACCCCACAAGAGCAAAATCGGCGGAGCGATCAGTTAGCTCGACTTTCATTCGAAACACCATCTTGGTTAGCCAATCAAGAAGTGGTGCGGTGTTTTCCTTATTCACCATCAGCCAAGTTGTTTCGCCATCGTCGATTACTTTGATTTGCTGTTCGATGTGACCCTGTGGGTCAAGTAGCAATGCTTCGGCGGATTCGCCAGGTTTGAGGTTCTTGAGGTTTTGACTCAGCAAGGAATGAAGCCAAGTCAATCGATCCGCACCAGAAATGCAAATGATCCCGACTGGATCCATCAGGCACACCGAATCGCCTTCGAACAGGCTGCGCTGCTCAATCATTGGATTGCCATAGTGCTGTTTTACCTGCAACTACTTGGCCCTTTCGAGTCTGGCTGAAGCATGAGATGCCATTGGGTTTCCAAGGGCTGCGATATCCCAAACCCATAGCAGCGCACCCTCGACTAGACCAAACATCCGAGTTGCAGCTCGATAGTCTTTCGATGACTGCGATCTCAAAACCGCATCGGTTGCAAGGTCTACTCGAGCTCCTTTGATTTGGCCGATGTATAGCTCGCTAATGCCACTCGGGTGCAAAATCGATACTTCAATGTCAAAGCCACCGTCTTTGTTACGAAGAGTCTCGAGTTGCTCGTGGGTGGTAATCGATTTGGCTCCAGTTCCTGGAAGAAGTCCTGGACCGTGATCGGAAGACTCTGGGGTCTTTGCCAATCGCCAAAAGCCAACTTCGGTTGGAAGTGAAGTTCCATCGCTCAGGGTGGATTTTGAGACATAGCCCAAGACAGATTGATTGTCGTAGGAAAACTCCACAGATTGAGTAAATTCCTGGTCAGCTTTGTCAGTGTTGTGAGAGTAGGAAATGACTCCTGAACCGGACCACTTTCCTACCAGGAAGGCGAAGGGGGTTAGTTCCAGGGGTAAGCCCTCTGGCACAACCAACAACTATTTTTGTCCTTTAAATAATTTGTAAAGAACCAAAATAGAAACCGAACCTATGGCCAAAGATGCCAATACCAATAGGCCCGTGAAGAAGATTTCAAGTGCAAGCATGTTTCTAGTCTAACTTGCCAAAAACACGTAGGCAGTAGCGATGGCCAGGATCAGATAGCTTCCGCCGCCCACGTACACGAGCTTTCGAACAATGCCCTCAGGCTTGGCCCGAAATAGGTGATACAGCGAGACCAAGGCAACTGAGCCAGCAAGGATTGTGCCGAACCACTCTGGAGCCGTGAGTGCCACCTGGGATGCGATTGCCCAAACAGCAAGCACGGCAACAATCACCCAGATGCTTAGGATTTGACCCCACTGTTTGGACATATCTCAATCATGCCTTAGCTACCTGCCGTGCGGGCTAAACTTGGCACAAAGATTTAGGGTGTGAGATGGTACAGCTACTGGTTTTGACCTCGGCGTCAGAACAAGTTGCCCTGCCTGCCCTATCGCTTCTAAGTCATCGTGTTAGATACATACCCGCGGAACCCGCCAGTCTGGTCAGTGCCCCAGAGCATGACCTTGTCTTTCTTGACGCCAGAAAAGACCTTGCTTCAGCAAAAGCTATGGCGCGAGTTCTCGTGTCAACTGGAATCTCCACACCGCTGATTGTTGTTTTGGCTGAGGGCGGCCTTGCTGCGATGAATCACGAGTGGGGGTCGAATGACATAATTCTTGACTCCGCAGGTCCAGCTGAAGTTGAAGCACGTATTCGGCTTGCACTAGCAAAGTATCGTGCAGAAAAAGATGTCAACACAATAAATGCATCGGGTGTGGTAATCGACGAGTCCAGCTACTCGGCAAAAGTTCACGGTAAGCCACTTGATTTGACATATAAAGAATTCGAATTACTGAAATTTCTTGCTCAGCACCCGGGCAGAGTCTTTTCGAGAGATCAGCTATTGAGTGAAGTTTGGGGTTATGACTACTTCGGTGGGAGTAGAACAGTTGATGTTCATATTCGAAGGCTTCGGGCCAAATTGGGAGACTTGGAAGGGCTCATTTCTACTGTTCGAAATGTGGGATACCGCTTTAACCCAACAGATTCGGACCTTGTAGACGCTTAGTTCAAAAAGATTTAACCAACAGGACAGCTAGCCGTGTCAATATTGGTTTATGTCCGAAGAAACCATGGCTATTACCCTGCCTGCCTCACCCGATGGTCTGGCGCCCGATCGCTACCTGGATCGTGAGCTGAGCTGGCTGGCATTTAACCGTCGTGTTCTAGAAATGGCCGAGGACAGCGGGATTCCACTTCTTGAGCGAGTAAATTACCTAAGCATTTTTGCTTCCAACATGGATGAGTTCTTCATGGTTCGAGTCGCTGGCCTTCAGCGTCGACTGGCAACTGGCCTTGCGGTTAGAAGCCCGTCTGGTTTATCTCCAAAAGAAGTTTTGAGCAGCATTTCTAAAGAAGCCCATGAATTGCAACTTCGCCACGCACACCTGTTTCTTGATGTGATTGAGCCTGAGCTAGAGAAAAACGGAATTCATCTGGTTCGCTGGCCAGAGCTTAGAGACGATGAAAAAAAGCATCTGCAGGGCTTTTTCGAAGATCACATTTTTCCAGTTCTAACTCCACTAGCAGTGGACCCAGCTCACCCTTTTCCATACATCTCTGGACTTTCACTAAACCTTGCGGTTGTTCTAAAGAAGGCCGGAAGTCCGGGTGAACATTTTGCCAGAGTAAAAGTGCCTCCCTTGCTTCCAAGGTTTGTTTTGATTCCAGCCAAAGATGACACCTCGGAGGTGCGCTACGTTCCACTCGAAGATGTAATCGGTGAGTTCATTTCTTTGCTGTTCCCTGGAATGGAAGTAGTTCAGCACCACAATTTCCGAGTGACCAGGAACGAAGACTTAGACGTGGACGAGGACGAGGGAGAAAACCTTCTACTAGCTTTGGAAAAAGAGTTACTCCGCAGAAGATTCGGTCCCCCTGTTCGACTTGAAATTGCCGATGACATGAACCCGCAAGTGCTTGAGTTACTTGTTAGAGAGCTGGATATTTCTAACCAGGATGTTTACACCTTGCCATCACCGCTGGATCTAACCGGATTGCAAGACATCGCATCGCTACCTAGACCTGAACTTCGCAATCGACCACACCAAGTACTTACCAACAGATACCTTCGCCCAAGGGACGACGAAGAACTCGATATCTTTAGCGTTCTAAAAAAGCGTGAGCTTTTGGTGCACCACCCCTATGAGTCTTTTTCCACCAGCGTTCAGGAATTTCTGGAACAGGCATCGCAGGATCCAGATGTATTAGCTATCAAGCAAACCCTTTACAGAACCTCTGGTGATTCACCGGTTGTCGACGCTCTGATTCAGGCCGCTCAGGCTGGCAAGCAGGTTTTGGCTCTAGTTGAAATCAAGGCACGTTTTGACGAGCAGAACAACATCACTTGGGCTAGAAAGCTAGAGCAGGCTGGAGTACACGTTGTCTACGGAATGGTTGGTTTGAAGACTCACTGCAAGCTTGCGCTTGTTATCAGGCAAGAAGCCGGCCAGCTGGTTCGCTACTGTCACATTGGGACTGGAAACTACAACCCAAAGACGGCACGGGTATACGAGGACTTTGGACTACTTACATCTAGGGAAGAAGTTGGTGAGGATCTAACCAAGCTGTTTAATCACTTATCCGGTTACGCGCCAGAGGCAAAGTTCAAGACCCTTATGGTATCTCCGGTTGGCGTAAGAGAGGGTCTAACGGAGCTTATTGACCAAGAAATCGAGCATCATGCTGCTGGCAAAAAATCAGGTATCGACATCAAGGTAAATGCTCTTGTTGACGAAGGAATTATCGACTCACTGTATCGAGCATCGCGTGCAGGTGTTCAAGTTCGCGTCTTGGTTAGAGGAATGTGTGCTCTGAAGCCAGGAGTGAAGGGTTTATCTGAAAACATTCGAGTCCGATCTATCTTGGGCCGCTACCTTGAGCACAGCCGCGTCTTTAGTTTCGAAGGTGGCGGGGAGCCAAAGATTTTCATTGGATCTGCAGACATGATGCATCGAAACCTAGATCGTCGCGTCGAGGTACTAGTTCGCCTAATCGAACCTGAGCACATCGAACGCACTCGAACAATGTTCGCGCTAGCGATGGCTGATGACATGGCGGGCTGGGATCTAAATGCAAGTGGCATCTGGGACAGGAAACAATTCAATGATTCTGGTGCCGCACTAGGAGATTTTCAAGACGCCGTGATGCGTTCCATAACCGCGCGCCAGGTTAGTTAGATTCGTGGAGGTTTACGCTGCAGGGGCAGTTTGCTGGCGCGAGGAAAAGAACAGTCTTTTGGTTGCTCTTGTTCATCGGGTTAGGTATCAGGACTGGACTTTCCCGAAGGGGAAAGTAGACCCCGGCGAGACACTGGCTGAAACTGCGGTCCGCGAAATCAAGGAAGAAACTGGGCTAAAGATAAAGCTCGGTGTTCCACTCCAGACAATGACCTACCCACTCGATAAATCCAAGAACAAAATAGTGCACTACTGGGCAGCCAGAGTAAGCGATAAATCTCTTGCAAGCTCTAAGTTCAAACCCAATGATGAAATCTCTGAAGTTTTATGGGTAAAGGCAGATGAGGCTTTTTCTAAACTGAGTTATGTGCACGATCGAGAGTTACTGCAAGAGCTTTTAGAGCTCAGAAAAAGCGGGATGCTAAAGACCAAGCCGTTGATCATTCTCAGGCACGCTGCCGCCACTCCACGAGCTGACTACGTGGGTGAGGATGGTAAGAGACCGCTTCTTCCGGACGGTAAGAAGCAAGCCAAAGAATTGATACGCCTATTGAGTGCTTATGGGCCAAAAAGGGTGTTTACAAGTCCTTGGAGAAGGTGCCGAGACACAATCGGTCCCTACGCCAAGGCGCACCGTTACAAGCTCATCGAGCGAGGCGAGCTTTCAGAAATGGGCAATGCAAAAGGCCCAGCCAGAACTGCCAAGGTTGCCAAGCAGTTATTCCAAGATGCAAGATCTTCAGTGCTCTGCACGCACCGGCCAACATTGCCTACAATTACGGAGGTTTTAGCAAGCTACGCGGAACCTGCTTTAGCAAAATTGATTCTCGAGGCCAAGACCTTGAAGCCAGCGGAGTTTGTAGTTCTTCACCTAACAACATCTGGAAAGAAACCAAGACTTGTTGCTGTTGAGCACCAAAGTCTTTCAGAGCGGCTTTAGCCGAATTTACCAGTTACGTAATCCAGGGTTCTTTGGTCTGAAGGACTTGAGAACATAACATCAGTGACGTCGTGCTCAACCAATGTTCCAACTCTTGAACCTTCTCCTCGAGAAGTGTCCACTGTGAAGAAAGCCG
The DNA here is from genome assembly GCA_044341965.1 of Rhodoluna sp. GTDB lineage: Bacteria > Actinomycetota > Actinomycetes > Actinomycetales > Microbacteriaceae > Rhodoluna. Next base: position 333 of record JBIIQS010000039.1, on the reverse strand, counting down.
TTCTGTCTGCTACTCGAGCAGCTTGCTGCATGTTGTGAGTCACGATAACAATCGTGTAGTCCTTCTTTAGCTCAAACATTAGGTCTTCGATCTTGAAGGTGGAGATTGGGTCTAGTGCTGAGCAAGGCTCGTCCATCAAAATAACATCTGGCTTGACCGCAATCGCTCTTGCTATACAAAGGCGCTGCTGCTGTCCACCGGACATGCCAAACGCGTTGTCTTTCAGTCGGTCCTTCACGTCTTCCCATAGCGATGCTGACCTAAGAGCGCTCTCGACGATTTCGTCCATGTTGCCCTTCATCCCAAGAGTCTGTGGACCGAATGCGATGTTGT
>JBIIQS010000038.1:0-5677 GCA_044341965.1 Rhodoluna sp. | reverse complement strand
CGTAGCGGTTGCCATCTTCCTTGGATTTACTGCGCTTCAGGCACAAAACCAACAGAAAAACTTGCACAGCAAACGCCAGCAAGAGTGCTGGAACGAAGTAGGAAATCAAGGTAACTAAAGTCTCAATATCTGGGGTAACAACGTTTTCAAGATAGCTGATAACTCCAACCACGCCATAGACAAAAGGAACAATTGGCAACAATAGGGACCACAGCCACTTACCCGACCAACCGGCGTCTCGAATTCGTCTTGAAGTTATCGCAAGGGATGGAATCAGTATGACAATTGCGAAGATGTTTGAAAATGGTGTTGGCTGATTTAGCGCTACCAGGACATCATCGGTTTCAACTGGGGGCCAAATAACCGAATCAATGGTGCCCAATACTAGGGCCATCAAAACACTAAATAGAACGAAGTACCAATACTGCGCCCTGGTGCTCACACCACGAAACTGTGCGAAGTTCACGAACGCCGACTTGACGGCTCCAGCAAAAGTTACTTTCATTTCACTCCTAACTGTTGTCTTACTATATCTAAATCTATATTAATCTGGGCAACAAGTGAGTCAACCCCATCAAATTTTTCAACGGGTCTAACAAAATCAATAAACTCCAAAGTCACCACCTTGTCGTAGAGATCTAGATCAGTTTCGTCCAAGACGTGCGATTCCACAAGCCTCGGTACCGCTTGAAAGGTCTCGTTAATGCCCACCGAGTGGGCTGCCGGGTACCTGATGCCTTCAGAAATAAGCCATCCAGAGTACACACCATCTAGTGGAAGATAACCTTCTGCCTCACGGGACAAGTTGGCAGTTGGGAAGCCGATTTTTCTGCCAATTTTCAAGCCGTGCTCAACAATTCCAACTGCTACATGCGCTCTTCCAAGCAGCTTGGCTACAGCGGAAACTTTGCCCTCATCCAACAGGTTTCTTACTCTGGTAGTCGAGACGGTCTCCCCATCGATTTCAATTGGCTTCACTTCCGAAACACTGAAGCCATAATGCTGCCCCAGCTCTCTCAAGGTCCGAGTGTCTCCCGAGCCCTGATTGCCGAATCTAAAACCCTGGCCGACTATAACCACCTGAGCGTGCAAGGTATCAATCAGGATTTCCTTCACAAACTGCTCAGGAGTTTTGCTAGCAAGTGCCTGATTAAACTCCAGCTCAACTAAAACCGCCGCCCCGAGAGATTCAATTAGCGAGTGCTTTTGGGTCTTACCGATGATGGGCAACTTTGCCCGATCTGGGCGAAGCAGATGATCTGGATGCTTATCAAAAGTTACTACCGTTGGCACCAGGGATGCGTCATTGGCAGCTTTGATCAAGTTTGAAAACAGCGATTGATGGCCCAAATGAAGACAGTCAAACTTGCCAATGGTTACGGCTGTTTTTCCGATATCGGATGGAACATCTGAAAGAACTGAATAAGTCTGCAAGCTAGTTGCCTCGTCTTGCTTTTCGAATCCAAATCAAACCAAGAATCGGAAGAAACAGAGGCAAATAGCCATAGCCGGAACCAAAGCCTGACCAAACGCTGGCGTGATCAAAAAGTTCTGGAGCAACAAAAGAAAGTGTTCCAACGCTTAGTACGCCAACTAGTTCAAAGATTACAGATATCACTGCAATCTTTTGCCAGGTCGTTCCAGACCTAGCCAACGAAACTGTTGCGAGAATGTAAACTAGGGCACTGAGCAGTGAAAGCGAATAGGCCAGTGGCGCTTCTTCAAATTTTGTAATCACCTGAAAGCTAGCCCGAGCGGTCGAGGAAACAGCAAATACTGCATAAACCAAAATGAGCAGTCTGCCAACGCCAAGCGATCTCGAGGACTTAGTCAATCTAGAAGCCTTACTCTTTCTTTTTTTAGTAACTGCCGGTCCAGATTTGGTGCATGCGAACTAACATCACGGCAACAGTCAAAGCGGCAACACCCAAAATCATCGTTGACCAGCGGTTTCTTTCGACCAAACCCCAGAAGCCTGCTCCGATAGGAACCATGATTGCTACTAGTAGATAGGCGAAGTACTCGACGGTATCAAGAGCCGCACTGGCTCCACCGGACACTACAAAAATCGAAACAATAAGCTGGCCGATAAGCCCGAGCAAAACAACAGCTAGCGAACCAATGCTCCACAGGCTCGGCAGCTTCTTCATGGCGCCAAGAGTTACAGAAAAAATCCCTGCAGCCACGGCAAACCATAGCTGCGCTAGATAGAACCACTCAATCATTTTTTACTCCTTGGAAGACCACAACTGATTTTAAGTCAGTTTTCACACTCTCCAGGACAGCAACTAGTTTTCCCGACGCTGAAAGCCCTGCGGCTAGGCCGGCAACCTCTGACTTGCCTGAGATTCGCTTGCCATGAATCAAATCGGTAACTTCAGATTCCGATAGCTCAATAACTGGAAAGAGTTGCCTGGCAGCAGTAGCTAACTCTGTTAGCCGTAATTCACCCAGCTCCTCAATCGAGTTGGCCTCGGTTACGTCGAAATGTCCAACTTTGGTTCTGCGAAGGGCGGTGATGTGGCCGCCAACACCCAAAAGGTTCCCTAGATCCCGAGCCAAGGCTCGGATGTAAGTTCCAGAAGAGCACTCAACTCGAACTTTTACATCCATAAATCCAGAAACTCTCGTCACTGAAAGCATTTCGAAACTGAAGATTTTCACCTCACGAGCTTTGAGCTCGACCTCTTCACCTGCTCGAACTAGGTCATACGCTCTCTTGCCAGCTACCTTTATGGCACTGACCGAAGATGGGGTTTGCATGATGATACCCGTAAGCTTGGCAATCTCGCGCGAGATATCCTCATCGCTCAGTTCTGCAATTTCATCTGGGCTGGCAGTGGAGATTATTGCCGATTCGGAATCATCGGAAATCGTTTGCTGTCCCAGGCGAATCACGGCTTCATAAGTTTTATCTGCACCGACCAAAAAGGTGAGTAGTTTGGTGCCGGATTCAATACCAAGAACCAAGAGCCCCGTTGCTAGAGGATCAAGGGTTCCAGCATGGCCGACTTTTTTGGTCCCAACCACCTTGCGCACTTTGGCAACAACATCGTGACTGGTCCAGCCAGTTGGTTTATCAATCAAAACCAAACCTGGAGTAACCAAGATTAGTCCTGATCTTCTTGGGTCTTTGGTTCCTTGTAAGGGTTTAGCTCCCCCGCATAGTTAGCCGATGCTGCAATCTTGGCAACTTGAGCATCTCTGGCTCTAGCTTCTGCCAGTAAATCGTTTAGGTGAGCTGCGTTTTCAGGAAGTTCATCGGCAATGAATTCGAGAGTCGGTGTCAGGCGAATAGAAAGGTTATGTCCAACATCGCCTCGAATACGACCGGTGTTTCTTTTGATGATCTCGTTTGATCTGGCACGGTCCTCTTCGGAGCCGTACACGGTGTAAAAGATCTGTGCGTGCTGCAAATCAGGAGTCACCTTCACCTCAGTGAGTGTGACAAAACCCAAATCTGGGTCCTTAACGGTTCTCTCCAAAGACTCTGCCACCAAAACCTTGATACGTTCGGCGAGCTTGCGAGCGCGAGCTACATCGACCATTTCTAGACCCTAGGCTTCTCGCGCATCTCGAAGGTTTCAATTATGTCTTCGAGTTGCAAGTCGTTGAATCCAGCAAGACCTATTCCACACTCGAAGTCGGTCTTGACTTCGCTAGCATCGTCCTTGAATCTCTTGAGCGATTCGACCTTGACGTTGTCAATAATGACCTCGCCACCTCGAAGCACCCTGGCCAATGCGTTTCTCTTAATTGACCCAGATCGAACAATAGATCCAGCGATTGTTCCCACCTTGGAAGACTTGAATAGTTCGCGAACCTCAGCTGTTCCAAGCTGAACCTCTTCGTATTCAGGCTTGAGCATGCCCTTTAGGGACTTCTCAATGTCTTCAAGAGCTGCATAGATTACCGAGTAGAAACGGATGTCAACACCCTCACGGTCGGCTCTTTCCTTCGCCTTGTTATCGGGACGAACGTTAAATCCGATGATGATTGCATTATCAACAGTTGCTAGGTTCACGTCAGACTCGGTTACCGCACCGACACCGCGGTGGATAATGCGAAGCTGAACGGAATCGTCGATCTCGATCTTGAGTAGCGAGTCTTCAAGCGCTTCAACGGCACCGGAAACATCTCCCTTGATTACCAAGTTGAGCGATTCAACCTTGCCGTCTTCGAGAGCCTTGCTGAAGTCTTCTAGGCTGACGCGCTTTCTTGTCTTGGCAAGCAGTGCATTTCGATCGGCTGCCTCACGCTTTTCAGCAATTTGTCTAGCCTGGCGCTCATCCTCGGTAACAACAAAGGTGTCTCCGGCGCGAGGAACGCTCTGAAGCCCCAGTACCTGAACAGGTCTCGAGGGTGTTGCTTGCTCTACTGCGTCGCCATCTTCGTTGAACATCGCACGCACTCTTCCGTGAGCGCTACCGGCAACAATAGAGTCACCGACGCTCAATGTTCCAGACTGAATCAGTACTGTTGCAACCGCTCCGCGTCCCTTGTCTAGGTTTGCTTCGATAGCAACACCGCGAGCGTCCTTGTTTGGGTTCGCGCGCATATCAAGTGCTGCGTCAGCAGTAAGAAGCACTGCGTCCAATAGCTCAGTGATTCCCTGCTTCTTCAAAGCAGATACCGGCACAAACATGACGTCACCGCCATACTCTTCAGCAACCAAGTTGAACTCGGTTAGCTGCTGCTTGACCTTGTCTGGGTTTGCACCTTCTTTATCAATTTTGTTTACGGCAACCACAATTGGCACCCCTGCCGACTGGGCGTGGTTTAGTGCCTCAATGGTTTGTGGCATAACGCCGTCATCAGCTGCAACAACCAAGATTGCGATGTCCGTTACCTGAGCACCACGGGCTCGCATAGCTGTGAAAGCCTCGTGACCTGGGGTATCAATAAAGGTAATGGCTCGATCTATGCCCTCGTGAGTGGTGTGCACCTGGTAGGCACCGATATGCTGAGTGATTCCACCAGCCTCACCCGCTTGAACGTTGGCATTGCGAATTGAGTCAAGCAGTGCAGTCTTTCCGTGGTCAACGTGACCCATAACGGTAACTACAGGTGGGCGACTAACCAGATCTTCTTCTTCGTCGTCGTAGTCAGCTGAAACATCCAAACCAAAGCCCTCAAATAGCTCGCGCTCTTCGTCTTCAGGAGAAACAACTTCAATCTTGTAACCAAGCTCTTCTCCAAGAATCTGGAAGGTCTCTTCGTCTAGCGATGCGGTAGCTGTTGCCATCTGACCAAGCGCAAATAGCACTGTGATCAACTGACCAGCATTGGCATCAATCTTGTCGGCAAAGTCCTGAATCGAAGCTCCGCGGCGCAATCTGATTACTGTTGTGCCATCTCCTCTTGGAACAACTGCTCCACCAAGACTTGGAACACTTCTAAGTTCGAATTCTTCTCTCTTGGCGCGCTTTGATTTTCTGGCCTTAGATTGTCCTCTTGCGCCGCCTTTACCAAAAGCACCAGCTGTACCGCCGCCAACTCCGCGACCTCTTCCGCCAGCTGAAGGGCGACCTGGAAAACCTCCCGGTGCTGCGCCACCCAATCCTGGTTTCGCTGATCCAAATCCGGGACGTGTTCCTCCGGCACCGGCTGGTCTTGAACCACCTGGTCTAAATTCTCCGCCTTCAGGTCTTGATCCAGGTCTAGGTGAACCCGGTCT
>JBIIQS010000037.1:0-5684 GCA_044341965.1 Rhodoluna sp. | reverse complement strand
TTTGGGTTTCTGGTTATGTGGTGCGCGAGCCATCGAGGATCGTCTCGAATTACCGGTCAGAAAAGTCCCTTGATGAAGAGCTTGAGAGTAACTTCATCGTTGGAATCAGCGGACTCGACACAAGGGCCTTAACTAGGCACATTCGCTCACTCGGCGCGATGCGCGCTGGTATCTTCTCGGGACCCCGATCGGAACAATCCATCGAGAGATTGCTGGAAATCGTTCGTGAAGCTCCAGAAATGAAGGGTTTATCGCTTAGCTCCGTGGTGACAACACCAGACGCCTATGAGGTGCCGCACATGGGTCAGTTCGTTGGTCGAGTAACAATTCTCGACCTCGGAATAAAGCGCACCACGATAGCCCAGATGATTAACCGTGGGCTTGTGGTTTCGGTTTTGCCGGCTACATCCGATCTTGATCAAGTTCTGGCAACGAGCCCGGATGCAGTCTTTTACTCGAATGGGCCTGGAGATCCTAGGGCATCATCCACTCAAGTAGCCCTGCTGCAAGAGATTCTTAGGAGAAGAATTCCGTTTTTTGGAATCTGTTTTGGAAACCAGTTGCTTGGACGCGCACTTGGATTTGACACTTACAAGCTTCCTTTTGGCCATCGCGGCATAAACCAACCAATACTCGATAGAACCACCGGTAAGGTTGAGGTTTCTTCTCACAACCATGGTTTCGCCGTAGCGGTTCCCGGGGGCGAGAATGGAGAAATTGTTGAGTCTCCAGCAGGTTTTGGAAAAGTCAGAGTTTCACATGTGAACCTAAACGACGAATGCGTTGAGGGACTGGAGTGTCTAGAGCTCAGCGCATACTCGGTGCAGTTCCATCCAGAGGCAGCGGCGGGTCCACACGATTCCCATCATCTCTTTGATCGCTTGGTTAACATGATATCTAGCCGAAAGGCGCTGAACTAATGCCGAAAAGAGAGGATCTAAAGAGCGTTCTGGTAATCGGAAGCGGCCCCATTGTCATTGGCCAGGCCTGCGAATTCGACTACTCGGGGACTCAGGCATGTCGCGTGTTGCGGGAAGAAGGGGTGAGAGTAATTCTCGTCAACTCGAATCCGGCGACAATTATGACCGATCCCGATTTTGCAGACGCGACCTATGTTGAGCCAATTACGCCCGAGGTTATTGAAGCCATTATCGCCAAGGAACGACCAGACGCGATCTTGCCAACACTTGGTGGACAAACTGCTTTGAATGCCGCCATGAAACTTCATGAGCTAGGAGTTTTAGAGAAGTACTCGGTTGAACTTATTGGAGCAAACGTTGCAGCCATTCGCGCCGGTGAAGATCGCAGCGAGTTCAAGCAAATCGTTTTAGATTCTGGAGCCGATGTTGCAAAGTCCTTTATCGCACATGACATTGATGAAGCCCTAGCGGCCGCCGAGAATTTGGGTTATCCGGTTGTTGTAAGACCGTCATTTACCATGGGTGGCCTGGGTTCCGGTTTTGCCTATAACAAGGAAGACCTGATCAGAATTGCCGGTGCTGGTCTTCAGGCTAGCCCCACCAGCGAGGTCTTACTCGAGGAGTCGATTCTTGGCTGGAAGGAATACGAACTTGAGCTAATGAGAGACAAGAATGACAACGCAGTTGTTGTCTGTTCAATTGAGAATGTTGATCCAGTCGGGGTCCATACCGGAGACTCGATCACAGTAGCTCCCGCTCTAACTCTGACAGACAGAGAGTTCCAGAACCTAAGAGACATTTCGATACAGATTATTCGAGCCGTAGGTGTTGATACCGGTGGATGCAACATTCAGTTCGCGGTGAATCCACTCAATGGGCGCGTAATTGTTATTGAGATGAATCCCAGGGTCTCAAGATCCTCCGCACTTGCCTCAAAGGCAACAGGTTTTCCGATCGCAAAGATTGCCGCAAAACTTGCACTCGGATACACGCTAGATGAGATTCCTAACGACATAACCGGAGTGACACCGGCAAGCTTTGAGCCAACACTTGATTACGTTGCTGTAAAGGTTCCAAGGTTTGCGTTTGAGAAGTTTCCAGCCGCGGATTCAACCCTTACCACGACAATGAAGTCCGTGGGCGAGGCCATGGCCATTGGAAGAACTTATAGTCAGGCTCTGCAGAAAGCCCTTCGTTCACTTGAGAAGAGGGGCTCCTCTTTCTACTGGGGTCCGAACACCACACCACTGAAAGATCTTGTCGAGATCATAAGAAAGCCAACGGATGGGCGAATTGTTGATGTTCAGCAGGCACTTCTAAAGGGTGCTTCCATCGACGAAGTGTTTGAAGCAACGAAAATCGACCCTTGGTTCTTAGACCAGATAGTGCTAATCAACGAAGTTGCCGAAACAGTCAGATTGGCAAAGGACTTAGATTTTGAGACCCTTAGGCATGCAAAAATGCACGGCTTTAGTGATCAGCAGATTGCGCAGATTCGAAGACTGAGCGAGTTTGACGTCAGAAGTATCCGCCACGAGCTAGGTCTCAGACCGGTTTACAAGACTGTGGACACGTGTGCGGGGGAGTTTCCGGCTCTTACCCCCTATCACTACTCAACCTATGAGCAAGAAACAGAAGTTGTTGCAAGTGGCAGAAAAAAGGTGATCATCCTGGGGTCTGGTCCAAACAGGATCGGCCAGGGAGTCGAGTTTGACTACTCTTGCGTGCACGCTTGTTTCGCCCTGTCGGAAGCAGGCTACGAGACTGTGATGATCAACTGCAACCCGGAAACCGTTTCCACTGACTACGACACTTCGGACCGCTTGTACTTTGAACCAATGACTCTCGAAGATGTCCTGGAGGTCATCCACGCCGAATCGTTATCTGGCGAAATTGTAGGTGTAATTGTTCAGCTCGGGGGTCAGACCGCTCTCGGATTAGCTCAAGGACTCAAAGACGCGGGAGTCCCCATTCTTGGAACCACGCCCGAGTCCCTAGATTTGGCTGAGGACAGGGGAGCTTTCTCTAAGATCCTTGATCAAGCCGGTCTACTATCTCCAGCAAATGGAACGGCAACAACCCTTGAGGAAGCTAAGGCAGTTGCTCAGAGGATTGGGTATCCAGTGCTAGTTCGACCATCTCATGTTCTTGGTGGTCGTGGGATGGAGATTGTCTACGAGGCCGAGGGAATGACTGGCTACTTTGCTCGCATTGAGGGTCAAGCAATTGTTGGTGTTGAGCATCCTTTACTAGTTGATCGATTTCTTGATGATGCAATTGAGATAGACATCGATGCTTTGTATGACGGCGTGGAATTGTATGTCGGTGGTGTCATGGAACACATCGAGGAAGCCGGAATTCATTCTGGTGACTCAAGTTGCACGCTTCCCCCAATTACTTTGAGTGATTCGCAGATAAAACGAGTCCGAGACGCAACAGAGCTAATTGCTAAGGGTGTCGGCGTAAAGGGATTAATTAACGTTCAGTTTGGTTTAGCCGCTGATGTGCTTTATGTACTCGAAGCAAACCCGAGGGCCTCGCGAACTGTCCCATTTGTTTCCAAGGCTCTTGGCATCACACTGGCCAAAGCGGCGTCGCTAGTTATGGTTGGAAAAACCATTCACGAGCTTCGTGCGGAGGGTCATTTACCACCAGTTGACGGAGTGGTTTCGTTGCCGGGGGATCCAATCTCAGTCAAGGAAGCAGTTCTTCCCTTTAAGCGGTTCGCAACTCCAGAGGGCAAGTATGTTGACTCTCTTCTAGGTCCGGAAATGCGATCAACCGGAGAAGTTATGGGGATTGACGTGGACTTTCCAACGGCGTTTGCGAAGTCCCAAGCCGCAGCTGGTAGCGCTCTTCCCAAGTCGGGAAAAATTTTTGTTTCTGTTGCAGATAGAGACAAGCCACAGATGCTTCTGGCTATCCGAAGATTGGCGCAGTTAGGTTTCGAGATCCTTGCGACCGAGGGAACGGCACAAATTCTAGAGAGGCACGGGGTAACTGCCAAGTCTGTCCGAAAGCACAGCCAAGGTTCCTCCGAAACATTGGGCCCAACAATTGTTGAACTGATAACAGCGGGACAAGTTGATGTGGTTGTGAACACCCCAACCGGGGCCGCGGCAAGACGGGATGGTTACGAAATTCGTGCGGCCACCACAGCAGCCGACAAGCCGATCTTTACAACAATCGCGCAACTGAGCTCGGCAATCGGATCCTTTGAGTCTGTAATTGCAGGTCCGTTCGCAGTTCGATCATTGCAAGAATATGCGCAAGACAGAAAAGCCGCTCTTGCCAAGTAGTTTCGGAGATCGCCTTCTCAAAACATTCGCCACTAGTGGCCAGCTTTGTGTTGGTATAGACCCGAGTGTGGAACAGCTGAAACAATGGGGACTTGCCGAAACTGCTGCTGGAGCCGAGCAATTCTGCATCCAAATCATTGACAACTGTGTTGGCGAAATTGGTTTGTTGAAACCCCAGGTTTCATTCTTTGAGCAGTTTGGTTCCGAGGGCTTCGCCGCTTTGGAGCGGGTGCTTATTCGAGCTACTGAAGCGGGTTTGATTGTTATAGCTGATGCCAAACGAGGAGACATCGGAAGCACAATGGATGGCTACGCTAGGGCCTGGCTTTCAACCGAAGGACCATTTGTTGCAGACGCGGTCACTGTTTCACCGTACCTAGGCGCAGAATCCCTCGACCCCACGATTGCATTTGCATCCAGCAATTCCAAGGGAGTGTTTATCCTGGCGGCAACCTCCAATCCTGAGGCCAAAGTTCTACAATCTTCTATTTCCGATAATCAAAGAAGCGTAGCAAGCAACGTTTCCTCGTATGCTGCTGGTTTCAATAAGGAATCTATTGGTTCGGTTGGTTTGGTCATCGGGGCGCAGGCTAATCTAATTGACATGGCTATCGATCCCAAGAAACTAATTCACACTCCTATCCTGGCGCCAGGCTTTGGCGCTCAGGGGGCGAAGCTCTCGAATGCGCGGTCAATTTTTGGAGATCTTGCTGAAGTGACAATTTTTAGCGTTTCTAGATCTGTGGCAGGGGAGTCACCGGTTGGTTTGCGAGAAAGAGTTCAGAGCGCGAAAGCAGAACTAGAGATTGGGCTTTCGAGATGAGTGCTAAATTAGTTGTGCTTTCCGGTCCGTCTGCTGTGGGCAAAGGAACATTGGCTAGCTACATGATTGAACAGAACGATGATTTTGAGCTCTCGGTTTCAGCTACGACGAGAAGCCCGCGTCCCGCAGAAATTGATGGAAAATCATATCGATTTGTGAGCGAAGACGAGTTTTCAAGGATGCAGCAGTCAAATGAGCTACTTGAGTGGGCCACCGTTCACGGTCAGCACAGATACGGTACACCTAGGTTACCGGTAGAGAAGGCGCTTGCCGAGGGTAAGAATGTGGTTCTCGAAATTGATGTGCAGGGAGCTTTTCAAGTAAAGAAGTCTTTTCCAGAGGCACTTTTGGTTTTTGTGAATCCTCCTAGTTTTGAAGAACTTGAGGCAAGGATGGATAAGCGGGGCACAGAAAGCCCAGAAGAGAAGCTTCGGAGGCTGGAAACTGCCACATCAGAGCTCTCACAAGCCGATTCCTTTGATTTTCAGGTGATAAATGACGAGGTAGCCAGATGCGCCCAAGAAGTCGTAGACTTAGTTAAATCCAACTAATTGCAGGGAAGTTTGTCATGTCAGAAAAGCTTGAAGGTATTGTTTCTCCGTCCATCGATAACCTAATGGACCGTGTTGACTCAAAGTATGA
>JBIIQS010000056.1:0-4887 GCA_044341965.1 Rhodoluna sp. | reverse complement strand
GTCTCCGGGGTATGGCATGCTGCGATCCAACGTTCCAAGAAGTTCATCCATGTGGGTCAGGGTTTCAACACTTGCAAGAGCCGCACGTAAGGAACCGCCAACCGGGTAACCCTTGAAGTACCAAGCAACGTGCTTTCTGATATCCCTGCAGGCACGCAATTCATCACCGAAGAACTCGACAAGAAGTTCCGCATGCTTCTTGAAGGCGTCTGCAACCTCGCCCAAGTTTGGTTGGACCTGCGAGTAATTGATGTTGGCATTTGGGTTTTCAAGATAAGCGCGGAAGGCGTTTTCTAAATCTGCAAAAAGCCAGGGCCTGCCGAGGCATCCTCTACCAACAACCACGCCATCAACACCGGTTTGCTTCATCATGTTTACGGCATCCTGTGCAGACCAGATGTCTCCGTTTCCAAGAACTTGAACATCGGGTAATGCCGCCCTAAGTTCCGCAATCGCGTCCCAGTCGGCTTTGCCAGAGTAGTAATCAGCGGCGGTTCGACCGTGCAGGGCAACAGCCGCTACCCCGGCATCCCTTGCGGCTTTTCCGGACTCCAAGAAAGTCAGATGGTCAGCGTCGATGCCCTTGCGCATTTTGACCGTCACAGGAATTTCCCCGGCAGCCTTAACTGCATTTTGAACAATCGCTTGGAAAAGATCTTGCTTCCAAGGAAGAGCTGCTCCGCCACCTTTCCGAGTGACTTTTGGAACTGGGCAGCCAAAGTTTAGATCGATGTGGTCGGCGCGATCTTCAGAGACCAGCATGGTGACTGCATCTGCGATGGTTTTTGGATCAACTCCATATAGCTGAACAGAGCGAACCTTTTCGCTCTCGTGGTGACCAATAAGTCTCATGGACTCTTCAGTTCTCTCTACAAGAGCTCTCGAGGTAACCATTTCCGACACGTATAGGCCTCCGCCAAAGCCTTGGCAGAGTCTTCGATAGGCGGTGTTTGTGATGCCAGCCATTGGAGCAAGTACTACCGGCACATCGATCGCTATGTTGCCATAGCGCAAAGCCGGTTTAGTTTGTGACTGCATGAATGATTAGACCAACTTCTCGGCCAGGTAACCCTTTAGCTTGTCTAAAGAAACTCGCTGCTGCTCCATGCTGTCTCGCTCGCGAACGGTGACCGCCTGATCCTGCAAAGAGTCAAAATCAACAGTGATGCAAAAAGGAGTTCCAATTTCATCTTGCCTGCGGTAACGTCGTCCGATTGCGCCGGAATCGTCAAAGTCAATGTTCCAGCTCTCACGCAGATCGTTGGCGAGTTTCCTTGCAACCGGTGAAAGATCTTCATTGCGAGAAAGTGGAAGCACGGCTGCCTTCACCGGTGCCAATCTGTAGTCCAAGCGCAGCACGGTTCTTACATCCACGCCACCTTTAGTGTTTGGCGCTTCGTCCTCAGCGTAGGCGTCGACCAAGAAGGCCATGAGAGATCTAGTCAGACCCGCCGCTGGCTCAATAACATAAGGCGTCCAGCGCTCATTGATGCTCTGATCGAAGTAGCTAAGGTCAACACCTGATTCTCTTGCGTGAGTTGCGAGGTCAAAGTCAGTGCGGTTAGCAACTCCCTCGAGTTCACCAAATTCGCTTCCAGGAAAACCAAAACGGTATTCGATGTCTACTGTCCGCTTGGAATAGTGCGAAAGCTTTTCCTTCGGGTGCTCGAACAACCTAAGGTTTTCAGGATTGATTCCAAGATTTACGTACCAGTTGAAACGTTCTTGAATCCAGTACTCGTGCCAAGTTTCGTCGGTTCCCGGTTGAACGAAAAATTCCATTTCCATTTGCTCAAATTCGCGAGTTCTGAAGATAAAGTTTCCAGGGGTGATCTCGTTACGGAAGCTCTTTCCAATCTGACCAATTCCAAATGGCGGCTTCATACGAGCCGCTCCTAGGACGTTGGCAAAGTTTACGAAGATTCCTTGAGCGGTTTCTGGCCTTAGGTAATGCATTCCAGATTCATCTTCCACGGGTCCCAGGTAGGTCTTTAGTAGACCATTGAACTGCTTCGGTTCAGTCCAGGCATCCCTAGTGCCACAGTTAGGGCAAGCTATGTCCTTCATGGACTCCGGAGCGCGGCCTTTTTTCTCTTCAAAAGCCTCCTCAAGGTGATCCTGGCGGAATCTTTTGTTGCAGCTGGTGCACTCAATAAGTGGATCAACAAACTCTTTTACGTGACCGGATGCTTCCCAAACTTTTCTTGGCAAGATTACGGAGGAATCTAGCCCAACTACGTCCTCGCGGCTGTTTACAACAGAGCGCCACCACTGACGCTTGATGTTTTCTTTGAGTTCAACTCCAAGTGGTCCATAATCCCAAGCTGAACGGGTACCGCCATAGATTTCTCCGGCTGGAAAGACAAAGCCTCTGCGCTTAGCGAGGGCAATTGCCGAATCTAGACGATTGGTGGTGGCCAATTAGTACTCCAAATAGATAGATAAAGCCTGAACTAAGGCTGAACCCCAGTTTAGTTGGCTAGTTAGCCCTTAGGGCTATCGACTGCAGCCCCAAAGCGGCGCTGCCTTGTCGAGTACTGCTCAATTGCCCGCCAGAGCTCCTGGCGGTCGAAATCTGGCCAGAGCACTTCACTAAATACCAGCTCGGCATAGGCACTTTGCCAGAGCAAGAAGTTTGACATGCGCTTCTCTCCTGAGGATCGAACAAATAGGTCAACATCTTTTAGCGGGTTCGTTGATAGCAGTTTGCCAAAACTTCTCTCGGTGATAGATCCGGCCTTGAGTTTCTTTTTAGCAACCAACTGAGTGATCTCGTTTACGGTGTCCACGATCTCAATGCGTGAACCGTAGTTCACGCACATCGTCAAAGTAAGAACCTTGTTCTTCTTGGTCATCCTCTGAGCTTCTTCTAGCTCATCAATAACGCTGGCCCAAAGCTTTGGTCTTCTGCCAACCCAGCGAACCTTTACGCCCCAGTTATTTAGCTGGTCCCGACGATCTCTAAGTACCTCTTTGTTGAACCCCATTAGAAAGCGCACTTCTTCAGGGGATCGTTTCCAGTTCTCAGTGGAAAACGCAAAAACAGATAGCTCCGAAACACCAGCTTCGATGGCTCCTGCTACCACGTCAAGAAGTGCTGCCTCACCGGCTTTGTGACCTTCGACTCTTGGAAGTCCTCGCTTATTTGCCCAGCGGCCATTTCCATCCATCACTATTGCGATGTGCTTTGGAACCTGCGAAAACTTGGGAACCTTTATACCTTTTTTTGCTACCGGCTGAAACTCCATCATGCTCTTTCGACGTGGGGCATTGATTTAAGACCGCGCTCAATATGCCACTGACTATACGCAGCTACGATACCTGATGCGTTTGCCCTGGCGCTCGATGCGGAACTCTCCGCTAAATCCCAGTCACCAGATAGCAAGGCTCCAAGTAAGGAAGTTGTCTCTACTGACATGGAAACTGCACCAATTGGCTTGCACTCCTGACAAACTACAGATCCGACCTGCATTACAAAAGCTGTGTGAGGTCCTTTGGCCTCACACCTCGCACAATCATCAAAACTTGGCGCCCAACCGGCAATAGCCAATGCGCGCAACAGGTAAGAATCCAAAATCAGCGACGAGTCATGCTCTTTGGTTGCAAGCGAGCGAAGTGCACCAACGAGCAAAAGATACTGCTGGGGTGAGGACTCTTCCATGGTCAGTCGCTCAGCTGCTTCAACCATGGCGTTGGCTGCAGTAAAGGCGCCGTAGTCGTCAATGATTGATCCGCCGTACGAGCCGATAGTTTCAACCTGGTTTACGATGTCTAGATTCTTGCCTTCGTAAAACTGCGCATCGACAACCATAAATGGCTCTAGCCTGGAACCGAACTTGGATGCTGTTCTGCGAACACCTTTTGCAACAGCTCTGATTTGGCCGCGGTATCGCGATAGCAAAGTCACGATGCGGTCAGCCTCGCCTAGCTTGTGAGTTCGAAGCACAACGGCTTCATCGCGATAAACGGGCACTACACCAGTATCTAACGAGCATGCGACCTAGAGCATCTGTCAGGCACGTATGGCGCGATTTACTCCAGAAATAACCGCTTTGAGCGAAGAAGTTGCGATGTCGGAATCAATTCCCACTCCCCAAAGTGTCTTTCCCGCCACCTCAAGCTCAATATACGAAGCGGCCTGAGCGTCACCACCAGCGCTCATGGTGTGCTCGATGTAGTCCAGCAATCTGGTTTCAACGCCTTGCGCACCGAGGATTGACAAGAAAGCAGAGATTGGACCATTTCCGGTTCCAGAAGCCTCAACTTCTTTGTCACCATCACGCAGCACTATCTGCAGTTTTAGCTCGCCATCCATTTCGCTTTCAGTTTTCATGCGCTTTAGTTCAAAGCGGCCCCACTTAAGCTCGGACTTTTCAATTGGCGCAGGAAGGTACTCATCTTGAAAGATCTCCCAAAGCTTCTCGGAGCTTACTTCGCCACCTTCGCTATCGGTGAGACCCTGCACCACTCTAGAGAATTCAATCTGGAGCTTTCTTGGTAGATCCAGTGAGTGGTCAGATTTCAATAGATAGGCAACGCCGCCCTTGCCTGACTGCGAGTTAACGCGAATTACCGCCTCGTAGCTTCTTCCGACATCCATAGGGTCAATTGGAAGATATGGCACTGCCCACTCAAGCTCAGAGATATCTTTGCCTGCTTCGGTAGCGGTTTTCTGCATGGCCTCAAAGCCTTTTTTGATGGCGTCTTGATGCGAACCAGAAAATGCCGTGTAGACCAAATCGCCACCGTAGGGTGAGCGTTCCGCAACCGGAAGCTGGTTACAGTACTCAACGGTGCGCTTGATCTCGTCGATGTCGCCAAAATCAATCTGCGGATCAATTCCCTGCGAGAACAAGTTCAATCCAAGAGTCACCAGGTCAACGTTTC
>JBIIQS010000036.1:0-5735 GCA_044341965.1 Rhodoluna sp. | reverse complement strand
AGACCCACTTAGTCCATATTCGGAACTGTTGGCAATTTCTAATGCCTCGGCTTCGTCCTTGAAGCGGTAAACAGAGACAACAGGGCCGAAGATTTCCTCGGTCATGCAGCGATCAGTTAGTTTGCCTGGGGTAAGTACCGCAGGTGCCATGAAGTATCCCTTACCTGTTGGCGCATTTCCCCTGAATGCAAGGTTTCCATCGGATAGATAATCTTCAACATTTTCGAAGTGCTTCTTGGAAACCAATGGACCCATCTCCGTTGCCTCATCGGTTGGGTCGCCAACTTTGTAAGCCTTGACTGATTTTTCAAGACCTTCCATAAATCTGTCATACACAGATGCTTCAACCAAAATGCGGCTTCTTGCGCAGCAGTCCTGGCCAGCGTTTTCAAAAACTGAACTAGGAGCAGCTGCCGCTGCCTTATCAACATCAGCATCAGCAAAAACAATGTTGGCGCTCTTGCCACCAAGTTCTAGAGTCACTCTTTTAACCTGATCGGCAGCCTTGCGCATAACCTGCTTGCCAACTTCAGTGGATCCAGTGAAGACAACTTTGCCAACCTTTGGGTGAGTAAGGAATCTATCTCCAACGACAGAACCCTTACCTGGGATTACCTGGAATAGTCCTTCTGGAAGACCCGCCTCTAGAGCAAGCTCGCCAATCTTGATGCTAGATAAAGGTGTCCACTCGGCTGGCTTTAGAGCAACTGCATTTCCAGCCGCTAGTGCTGGAGCAAAACCCCAGCTGGCAATGGTCATTGGGAAATTCCAAGGGGTTATAACTCCAACAACACCAATTGGTTCGTTGAAGGTAACGGCTATTCCGCCAGCAACTGGAATCTGTTTTCCAATTAGCCGCTCAGGAGAAGCCGAGTAATACTCGAGCACGTTTCTAACGTGAGTTGCCTCCCAGCGAGCCTGGGAGATTGGGTGACCAGAGTTTCGAACCTCTAGCTGAGCTAGGGCCTCGATGTTGGCATCTACGGTGGCTGCAAAGCGGTGCAACAACATGGCTCGATCAGAAGGGTTTAGGGCAGCCCACTTCTTTTGGGCCTTAGCGGCTAGCTCAATTGCAGCATCGGTTTGGCCCAGGTCAGCGTGTGCGATGGTTTCCATCTGCTCTTCGGTGGCTGGGTTTATCAGGGTGTAGCTCATTTGGATCCTCGATACTTTCTTGCCGCTTCGACTAGGCCTTCAAAGATTCTTAGATCGTCGAGAGTTTGCTCAGGGTGCCACTGAACCGCAACTCCAAATGGGTGATCTTCAAGCTCCACAGCTTCAACAATTCCGTCTTCGCTCTTGGCTGTCACCTTGAGCCCTTTGCCCACTTGATCAATTGCCTGGTGGTGATACAAAGCAGCATTGGAAACTTTATCTCCGACAAGTTCGCCCAGTTTGGAATCGCCCTCTACTGATACTTCAGCTGGGGTGAACTCCGCGTTGCCTTTTTGGTATCGGTTGTCACCGATTACATCCGGTAAGTGCTGAATCAAAGTTCCACCACGGTTGATGTTTAGCATCTGTGCCCCACGGCAAATTCCGAGAAATGGAAGGTCAGCCTCGATGGCTGCAGATAGAAGTTTCTCCTCGAGCTGATCACGAAGCTTGTCTGGTTCTTCAGCTTCTTTGTGAGGAGCTTGACCATATCTGGATGGGTCGATGTCTCTTCCGCCGCAAAGCATTAGGCCATCCAGTGAAGCGACGATGTCTTTAGCTTCTGCGGTTTCTAGCTGCTGCGGCGGGATCATTACAGCAACTCCACCAGAGCGGGTAATGCCTTCTATATAGAAAGCAGGAATCATGGCCATCTCGGTATTCCAAACACCGGTTTGACCGGGCTGGCGATAGCTAGTTAGACCGATGAGGGGTTTAGGTCCGCTCAAAGCCGCGCACCCGCTCCCAATCGGTAATCGCTCTGCTAAATGCCTGGATTTCAGTCTTGGCGTAGTGGATGTAGTGATCGACTACTTTGTCGCCAAAGCTAGCCCTGGCGATCTTTGAATTCTTGAAAAGATCCAGGGCCTCTTGCATGGTGGCTGGAACGTGCGGTTTGCCAGAAGCGTAGCCATTTCCTGTGGTCATCGGTTCAAGCTCCAGCTTGTTCTCGATTCCATAGATACCAGCTGCAATCATGGCTGCGGTGGCTAGGTACTGGTTTACATCTCCTCCAGGAACGCGGTTTTCAACTCTCATTCCAAGGCCTTGTCCAACAACACGCAAAGATACTGTTCTGTTGTCAGCACCCCAGGCAACCGAGGTTGGGGCAAAGCTGCCTTCAACGAACCTCTTATATGAATTGATCTGAGGAGCGTAGAGCAAGCTGAATTCGCGCATCAGGGCAATTTGTCCAGCAAGGAAGTGCCTGAACATATCTGACATGCCTTGGGGATCGGACTTGTCTGCAAAAACTGCTTTGTCATCAAGGGATCGGAAAGACATGTGGATGTGGCAAGAGTTTCCCTCTCGCTCGTTGTACTTTGCCATAAAGGTCAAGCTCTTACCATGCTTATCGGCAATCATCTTGGCGCCAGATTTGTAAACGCTGTGGTTGTCGCAGGTGGTCATAACTTCGTCGTAAAGGAAAGCAATTTCCTGCTGACCTAGGTTGCACTCACCCTTCACGCCTTCGCAATACATGCCAGCGTCGTCCATCGAGTTTCTGATTTCCCTTAGGAGAGGTTCGACTCTTGTTGAAGCGAGTAGGTCGTAGTCAACGTTGTAATCGGTAGAAGGCTTGATGTCACGATAGCCTTTGGCCCAAGCTTCCCTGAAGCTGTCGTCAAAAACAATGAATTCAAGCTCGGTTCCAACCAGCGCTTTCATTCCCATCTTTTCCAGCTTGTCGATTTGAGCTTTCAAGATTGAACGAGGGGACTGAGGAATAACTTCGTGTGATGTGGTGTGAAGATCGGTGGTAACAATTACGCTGCCAGGAAGCCATGGGGCCATGCGCATGGTTTTCATATCTGGAACCATTGCCATGTCTGCGTAGCCGGTATCCCACGAGGAGATCTCATAGCCCTGGATGGTGTTGTTTTCGATGTCGACTGCAAGTAGATAGTTGCAGCACTCGGCTGCGTGACCTGCGATGTTATCGATGAAGTGCCTTGCGGCTACTCGCTTACCGATTAGCCTTCCCTGCATGTCGGTAAAGGCCATAATGACAGTGTCTATTTCACCAGCTTTATAGAGAGTTTTGAGCTGGTCCATTGAAATGTAGCCTTTAGTGGCCATAGGTAATTCCTCTTCTTTGAGGTTGGTTTTCCAACCACGACATTACAGGAGAGTTCTCCACTGCTTATTAAACCAGCCTAGACCTAGGGCCAGAGGGCCAGAACGGCCCCCTAAATTGTTTACAAATTGAACGAGGATTTTTGCCCAAAGGGGCACTTTGGCCCCCGAAATAGGTCTAGCATCTGTAGTGAAACAACCCATTCACAATGTCGTGGATGAAGCCCCTCGACCCTCGAGGGGTAACTCTGAAGCGACGGATAGGAAACCGAATGTCTTCGGAAAACACAAAAGTTTCGGGCGTTACCTATAAAAAGCCTGAAGCCGGTTATTTTGAAAAACGCCAGCTGACTCGTGCGGCTGGCCTTTTGGGTCTCTGGGGCCTTGCAATTGCTGCAGTTATCTCCGGTGACTTCTCTGGATGGAACTTTGGTCTGGACGTTGGAGGCTTTGGTGGCCTCTTGATTGCCTTTGGAATTTTGGTGATCATGTACTACGGTCTGATGTTCTCCATCGGAGAAATGGCAGCTGCCATGCCTCACACTGGTGGAGCATATTCCTTTGCAAGAACCGCGATTGGACCCTGGGGAGGTTTCATCACCGGTCTTGCTGAAACAATTACCTATGTTGCAACAACTGCCGTTGTCGTTTTCTTCTCAGCATCGTATGCAGATGGAATCGCAACCGAGCTGCTCGGAGTATCACTTCCAGCTTGGGCTTGGTGGGTAATTCTCTACGTTGTGTTTATTGTTCTCAACGCTGCTGGTTCACACACCGCGTTTAGATTTGCAATTATCGTTGCGGTTGTCTCGCTAGCAATCATTCTTGTGTTCTCACTGATGGCTGCTTTCTCTGGACTGTTTAGTTGGGACAACCTCTTCAACATTGCTCCCGAAGAAGGACAGAGTGCATTCCTGCCATTTGGTATCGAAGGTATTTTGTGGGCCATCCCGTTCGCAGTTTGGTTCTTCCTAGGTATTGAAGAGCTTCCACTTGCAGCTGAAGAAGCTAAAGACCCTGCCAAGGACATTCCAAAAGCTGGTCTATGGGCACGTACCACTTTGATCATTACCGGTTTGTTGATTCTGTTCCTAAACACAGGAATCGTTGGAGCTGAGGAACTTCGCGTTGCTGGAGAGCCACTACTTGATGGTTTCCGCGTGATGGTTGGAGACCAGCTAGCTGCCCTACTCGGATTGATCGCCCTGATTGGTCTTTTGGCATCGCTGCAGGGAATCATGTTTGCTTACGCCAGAAACATGTACTCACTGTCTAGAGCTGGTTACTACCCGAAGGGTCTATCTGTTACCAACAGCAAGAACGTGCCTTTGGCATCTCTAATCGTTGGTGGACTAATCGGCTTCTTGGCTCTACTAGCCATCGAGGTCCTAACAGCTTTGGACGCTGAAGGTGCCGGTGCAGTTGCTGGAGCTATCGTTCTAAACATCGCTGTATGGGGAGCCATGCTTGCATACATGATGCAGGCAGTTAGCTTCCTAATCCTTCGCCGCAAGCTACCAAACCTAAAGCGCCCATACGTTTCACCTTGGGGTGTTCCAGGAGCTTGGGCTGCTGCGATAATCGCAGGTATTTCGTTCGTTGGATACCTAATCAACCCTGCGTTCCAAACTGCCATCTTCGGTATCGCTGTCATCTACGTAATCATGTTGATCATCTTCGCGGTATACGGAAGACACAACCTAGTTATGTCTCCTGAAGAGGAATACGCAATTAAGAACAACAAGTAAATTAGTGATGCGAAACGGGCCGGCATTGCGCCGGCCCGTTTTCACGAACGGAAGCAAATGACATACGTAGGAACCCTAGATCTATTCACAATAGGAATAGGTCCATCTTCTTCTCACACGGTGGGTCCGATGAGAGCAGCTCGCGCCTTTGCGCTAGAGCTTGAGCATCCTCAAGAAATAACGCGCGTACAAATTACTTTGTACGGATCCCTTGCCGCCACCGGCGCAGGGCATGGAACTACCAATGCTTTGGTTGCAGGTCTTGCTGGCAACACCCCAGAAGAGTGCAATCCAATGGAGGTTTTAAAGCTTTATGAGAACGCCAAGGCCAACAAGCAGATTTCGCTTCTTGGCAACACAGTTTCTTTTAGCGAAAGCGACCTAGTTTTTGAACGCAAAGAAAGACTAACTAAGCACTCGAATGGCATGAGATTCCACGCTTACAAAAACGGCGAGCTCATTCATAGCGCAGTCTTTTTCTCAGTTGGTGGCGGCTTTATCGAAGGCGAAACCGAAACACTTCAGGTCTACCGCGAGGT
This sequence comes from Rhodoluna sp., assembly GCA_044341965.1. GTDB lineage: Bacteria > Actinomycetota > Actinomycetes > Actinomycetales > Microbacteriaceae > Rhodoluna. The sequence continues at coordinate 217 of JBIIQS010000036.1, read as the reverse complement.
TCCTTACCCTTTTCAGTCAGCTGTTGAACTGATGGCGCATGCCAACTCAGAAGGCGTATCCATCGCCGAGATTGCCTATCGCAATGAGGTAGCAATTCATGGCGAGCAGGCAGTTCACGCAAGACTTACAGCAATTTGGGCGGCGATGAAAGCTTGTATTCAATCTGGGCTTAGCAACGAGGGGGTCTTGCCTGGGTATCTAAATGTCCCAAGACGG
>JBIIQS010000035.1:0-5776 GCA_044341965.1 Rhodoluna sp. | reverse complement strand
CAACCCGCGGTCGCGGTCGCGCCAGAGAGTTAATGCTAAATCTTCTTAGACGCGCACACGAACTGCAGCTAAACGTGCCGCTAGTACCAACTACCGATTACATCAACACCATTTCTCCGGAGGATGAACCAGATTTCCCAGGCGATGAGAAAATTGAAAGAACTTACCGATCGTGGATGCGTTGGAACGCTGCGATGCTTGTTCACCGAGCTCAGCGCCCAGGAATCGCGGTTGGTGGACATATCTCAACTTTTGCTAGCTCTGCTTCTTTATATGAAGTTGGTTTCAACCACTTCTTCAAAGGTCAAGATCACCCATCCGGTGGAGATCAGATATTCATTCAAGGTCATGCCTCCCCTGGTCCATACGCACGTGCGTTTTTGGAAGGCCGGCTTTCCGAAAACCAACTAAATGGTTTCCGCCAGGAGAAATCTCACCCAAGCGGAGGTTTGTCTTCTTATCCACACCCGAGGCTAATGCCAGAATTCTGGCAGTTCCCAACTGTTTCGATGGGTCTTGGGCCAATCAACGCGATTTACCAAGCTCAGTTCAACCGCTACCTACATAACCGCAACTTCCGTGACACTTCCTCGCAGCACGTCTGGGCCTTTCTGGGAGACGGTGAGCTTGACGAGGTCGAAAGCCGCGGAGCCCTGCAGCTTGCTGCCAACGATGGTCTAGATAACCTAACTTTCGTTGTAAACGCCAACCTGCAGCGCCTAGATGGCCCAGTAAGGGGTAACGGCAAGATCATTCAGGAGCTCGAGTCATTCTTTAGAGGTGCCGGCTGGAACGTAATCAAGGTCATCTGGGGTCGCGAGTGGGATCCACTTCTAAACGCGGACACTGAAGGTGCACTTGTAGATTTAATGAACAGAACCCCCGATGGTGACTACCAAACCTACAAAACCGAGTCCGGAGCTTTCGTAAGAGAGAACTTCTTTGGCCGCGACCCAAGAACCGCCAAGATGGTCGAGTCCATGACTGACGATCAGCTCTGGGGCCTAAGACGCGGTGGTCACGACTACAAGAAGATTTACGCTGCCTATAAGTCCGCGACCGAGCACAAGGGTCAGCCAACAGTCATCATTGCTAAGACCATCAAGGGTTACACCCTAGGCAAGACCTTCGAAGGTCGAAACGCAACTCACCAGATGAAAAAACTAACCCTGGCCGATCTAAAACAGTTCCGTGACGAGACGCACATTCCAATTTCCGACGCTGAGCTAGAACGCGATCCATATCAGCCTCCGTATTACAAGCCAGCTGATTCCACACCAGAGATTCAATACATGCATGAGCGCCGGCGCGAACTAGGTGGATACCTGCCAGAACGAAGAAGCAAGTATGTGAGCTTTGCTCTTCCAGAAAACAAGACTTATGACATTGCAAAGGCCGGTTCTGGAACCCAAGAGGTCGCCACGACGATGGCTTTTGTTAGATTACTAAAGGATCTTTTGCGATCTTCAGAACTTGGTCCAAGAATAGTTCCGATCATTCCTGACGAGGCAAGAACATTTGGAATGGATGCATTCTTCCCAACTGCGAAGATTTACAACCCTGCCGGACATCACTACTTATCTGTTGACCGCGATCTACTGCTGAACTACAAAGAATCAGAAACTGGCCAGATTCTGCACACTGGAATTAACGAGGCTGGGTCAATTGCCGCGTTTACCGCAGTTGGCTCCAGTTACGCCACTCAAGGTCAGCCAATGATTCCAATTTACGTTTTCTACTCGATGTTTGGATTCCAGCGCACCGCCGATGCTATTTGGGCAGCGACTGATCAAATGACTAGAGGGTTCATGATTGGCGCGACCGCAGGTCGCACCACACTAACCGGTGAAGGTTTGCAGCACGCCGATGGTCATTCGCCGCTACTGGCATCAACTAACACCGCGGTGATTAGCTACGACCCTGCCTACGGCTATGAAATTGGTCACATCATGCAAGCAGGACTTGAGCGCATGTATGGCGAAACCCATAAAGATCCAAACGTTATCTACTACTTAACTGTCTACAACGAACCTTACGTTCAGCCAGCAGAGCCAGAAAATGTCGACGTGGACGGAATCCTGCGCGGTATTCACCGCGTGAGCCAAAACCAAGCGCCAGGGCGCAAGGTTCAAATTCTTGCTTCTGGAGTGGCTCTGCAATGGGCCTTCGAGGCACAAGATCTTCTAGCTAAGGACTGGGGAGTCTCTGCTGACATCTGGTCGGTAACGAGCTGGACCGAGCTTCGACGTGATGGACTAATTAAGGACAGAGAGAAGTTCCTCTACCCAAACAATGAAGTAGAAACTGCTTATGTCACCAAGAAGCTTCAAAACGCCTCTGGGCCATTTATTGGAGTGAGCGATTACATGCACGCGGTCCCGGACCAGATCCGCGCTTGGGTTCCAGGTGACTATGCCACTTTGGGTGCAGATGGTTTTGGTTTCTCCGACACCAGGCCAGCGGCTAGACGTGAATTCAAGATTGATGGACCATCGATTGTGGTGCGTTCATTGCAACAACTTGTGGCTCGCGGCGAGCTAGATCATTCAGTGTTGCAACTGGCTATTGATCGCTACCAACTTCACAACGTAAACGCAGGAACAAGCGGAACCGCCGGTGGCGAAGCCTAAGGACGAAACCCTTGAGTGGTTGCAATCCATCGCTGGAGAATTAGCAACCACCACATTAGCTCGCCTGGATAAGACTCTCCCCTGGTATTCCAAGATGCCAGCTGCCAGAAGATCTGCAGTTGGTCTTGTCGCCCAAGCTGGTATCACCTCTTTTCTTGCCTGGTACGAAGATCCAACCTCGCAGCCATGGGTTGCTGCCGATGTTTTCTCGACTGCACCAAGAGAACTACTTCGCTCGATATCTTTGCAAGAAACTTTGCAACTTATTCGCGTGGTAGTTCAAGTTGTTGAAGATCGAGTGGTCCAGGAACACAGTGAGCTTCGCGAGGCTGTGCTGTTGTATTCCAGAGAAATCGCTTTTAGTGCGGCTGATGTTTATGCCAAGGCAGCGGAAGCCCGGGGTCTTTGGGATGCCAGGTTAGAAGCCCTGGTGGTGGACAGTATTCTCAGTGGTGAAAATGAAGAAGAGCTTTCTTCTAGAGTTTCCGCGCTCGGCTGGAGAGCACGTGGTGCGGTCGCGGTAATGATTGGTGGGTCGGATCAGAGCACCGATGTTGACAACTTACGAAGAGAAGCAAGAAGAAGTGGGGCGGACGTCCTGGTTGGCATACACGGTGATCGACTGATTGTCGTAGTTGGCCAAGTGCCCGAAGAAAATCCAGATCCCTCGAAGACACCCTCGCTATTCGTTCTTTGCAGTGGACTATCGAATAGTTTTACCGAAGGGCCAATTGTGGTTGGCTCTGAGGTTCCCTCGATTACCGATGCCCACAAATCTGCTAGGTCGGCTCTTTCTGGGTTTTCTGTCGTTGGAGCTTGGAACAAGGCACCAAGGCCTACCTCAGCCGATGATCTATTGGCTGAGCGAGCACTCGCTGGCGACATGTTGGCCAAAACAACGCTGATAAACAAGATCTATCAACCGCTCAGAAAAAACTCCCCCGACTTGCTAGACACCTTGGTGACTTACCTTGAAACCGGTCGCTCGCTAGAACTAACAGCGAGAGAGATGTTTGTTCACAGCAACACCGTTCGCTATCGCCTAAAGAAGATCTCTGAACTAATCGGCTGGGATGCAACCGGTGCTAGAGAGTCCTTTGTATTGCAGGTGGCAACCCTGCTTGGCAAGATGAACGAGCCCGAGCCAACTATAAGATCGAAGGAATCTTGATTGTTCTAACGTGCCCTGGTCAAGGGGCCCAAACGCCAGGCTTTCTTGTTCCATGGTTAGAACTTGCACCATTCAGGCAAGAAATCGAAAAGTACTCTGAAATTCTTGAAATGGACTTGATTCACTTCGGGACCGAAGCTGACGCGGAGACAATCAAGGACACAAAAATTGCCCAGCCTCTAATTGTTGCTGCCTCAATGGCTAGCCACGCCCTATTAGTGGAGGCATTAAATGACGATTCTTTGTTTGCAGGTGTTGCAGGTCACTCGGTTGGTGAAATTGCGGCTGCAAAAATTGCTGGAGTATTAAACATCGAAGCTGCGCTCAAGTTTGTCAATGCTAGAGGCCAACAGATGGCTCGGGCAGCAACACTTGAAGCAAGCTCAATGGCAGCGGTAGTTGGCGGAGAACAAGAGATTGTTATAGATCATTTATCTAACATGGGGCTCTTCGCAGCAAACTACAACGGTAAAGGACAAATTGTTGCCGCTGGATCTTCTTCGAAGATCCAAGAACTTATTGCTACTCCCCCGCCAGGAACCCGGGTAGTGGGTTTGGCAGTAGCGGGCGCATTTCACACTTCGTTTATGGAAACTGCCAAAGTTGAGCTTGGTTCTTTGGCGAGTTCTATCAGAACTGAAAATCCTAAACTGCTACTTTGGTCCAATAGCGATGGAGCAAAAGTTGACAGCGGAGATAAGTTTTTGGAGCTACTAATCAATCAGGTTTCAAACCCAGTTAGATGGGACTTGACCATGGAGTCGATGGTTTCTTATGGCGTTACCGCGGTTATCGAGCTTTTGCCTGGTGGCACCCTTACTGGAATAGCGAAGCGAGCAATGCCGGGCGTTGCCACCATGGCCCTGAAGTCTCCAGAGGATATTGAAAAAGCCGCAGCATTTGTCAGAGAGCAGGTTTAAAAATGGCGAAGCTAAACCAAGCCGAAACAATTGCTTTCTCCAAGATTTACTCTCTCGGGGCTTCTCGAGGGGATCTAACGGTCACCAACGATGACGTTGCGGGACCAATCAACTCATCTGATGAGTGGATTAGGCAGCGTACCGGCATCGTAACCAGAATGCGAGCCAGCAAGGATAGATCCCTGATGGACATGGCCGTTGAAGCAAGCAACGAGGCTATTCAGAAAGCAGGAATCAAGCCATCCGAAATTGAGGCTGTGATTTTTTCCACCATCACCCATCCATATCAAACTCCCTCGGCCGCATCACTGCTGGCCGAGCTGGTTGGGGCTAATCCAGCCCCTGCTTTTGATATCTCAGCAGCGTGTGCTGGTTACTGCTACAGCATTGCTCAAGCAGATTCACTGGTCAGATCAGGAACGGCCAAATATGTTTTGGTGGTTGGCGGCGAGAAGCTCTCTGATTACATCGATCCCACCGACAGGTCAATTTCTTTCTTGCTAGGTGATGGAGCGGGAGCTGCCATTATTGGTCCATCGGATTCACCAGGAATTTCAAAAAGCGTTTGGGGCTCAGATGGCTCTAAGTGGGAAGCGGTTGGCATGACGGGGTCCCTGCTTGATTTCCGCGATGGCACCGGAAGCTGGCCTACCCTGGTTCAAGAAGGTCAGAGCGTTTTCCGCTGGGCTGTTTGGGAAATGGTAAAAGTAGCCAAAGAAGCCCTAGAAGTTGCAGGAGTTAAACCAGAAGAATTGGCTGCTCTAGTTACCCACCAGGCCAATGAACGCATCATCGACGAAATGGCCAAACAGTTAGCTCTACCTGAATCGGTGGTGGTTGCAAAAGATATCGTTACAACAGGTAACACCTCGGCTGCCAGCATCCCACTGGCGATGCACGCCCTTCTGGCCGAGGGTCGCATAAAATCTGGTGATCTAGCCCTACAAATAGGCTTCGGGGCTGGTTTAGCCTACGGGGCTCAAGTAGTGGTTGTGCCCTAAACTTACAATCGGTCAATCAAACAACTAGGAGACAAAAAATGGCACTTTCTGCAG
>JBIIQS010000034.1:0-5796 GCA_044341965.1 Rhodoluna sp. | reverse complement strand
GAATGCAAAGTCAACTCGTTAATGTCCTTTGCAAACTATAGGTGCCAAATCTAAGAGCACCGACTTTGCCCTAGCTGCATAAGCTAGCCACAAAGTCCGTCAGCCTAAATTTGATTTCGTTTTAGGTACTGGCGTCATTTAGAAATCTTGCTGAGCAGTTATGCCTTAGGGTTGCTCGGGACTTGCACTCAGGCTGGGCTCGTCGGTTAGATCGCTTCAAGTTATGACCGGGGCCGAGTAAAACAGTATTGAAGCTACACCCGTAGAAGAGTCAGAATCCAAGTATCGGACGGGGGTTCAATTCCCCCCATCTCCACCATGTGAACAAAACCCAAGGGAAACCTTGGGTTTTGTTGTTTGTCTGACCTACCTTGGTTGAGCTAAGTGGCCTAAAATTGGGTTAGTTGTGTTTCGATGATTTATTGAAAGACAAAAGGGATCCGCAGCGGGGGTTCTTGAAAACAAGATTGGGTGTTGATGACTAAGCCGATTGTTGCGGTCGTAATTCCTTGCTACAAGGTAACCGCGCACATTGTTCAAACTCTTGGGGAAATCGGCCCTGAGGTTTCTTACATTTATATTGTTGACGATGCCTGCCCAGATGGTTCCGGAAAACTTGTTGAACGGGAAGTCAAGGACCCTAGGGTAAAAGTCATCTTCCATGCTGAAAATCAAGGTGTTGGAGGTGCTACGGTTTCTGGTTATCGCGCGGCGCTGGAATCGGATGCCCAGATTGTTGTGAAGCTTGATGGCGATGGCCAGATGGATCCAGCGCTAATCAAAGACCTAATTGCACCAATTGTTACCGGACGCGCTGATTACACAAAGGGTGATCGCTTCGATAGCCTGACCGGGCTATCAAAGATGCCTGGCATCAGACTGTTTGGAAATGCTGGTCTTACCTTACTAACCAAGATTTCAACTGGCTACTGGAACATCACAGATCCAACTAATGGATACACCGCAATACATCGTGATGCTTTGCAGGCTATGCCCTTGGCAATGCTGAGCAAGAGATTCTTTTTCGAGTCCGACATTCTCTTTAGGCTAAGCATCTACCGAGCTGTGGTTTGGGACGTGCCGATGATTGCAAGATACGGCAACGAAAAGAGCAACCTCAGCATCGTAAAGACTTTGTGGGAGTTTCCTTGGAAGCACTTTAAGAACTTTCACAAAAGACTTTTCTACAACTACTACCTAAGAGACATTTCTGCGGCGTCCATCGAGTTGCCCCTTGGAATGCTGCTGTGGTGGTTCGGAGTCTTCTCTGGACTTGGAGCGCTGAATAGCTCACTTACCAACGGCATTGCCGCAAGCACCGGAACTGTGATGATCGCCGTAGTTCCATTGATTCTTGGCTTCCAATTGCTATTGGCGTTTGTTAGTCACGATGTTTCATCTGTCCCAACCAGGCCAAAGCATAGGCAAAACCTCGAGTGGTAAAGGCCTGGTCTGAGCTTTGCTAGATTTCACCGGCTGGTTAGTAATAAATGGGACACTTCTTTTTGAAGTAATCGGCATCTTCGCTTTTGCGCTCTCGGGACTTATTGAAGCGGCTCGAAAAAGACTAGACCTTGTTGGAATGGTCACGGTTTCAGGATTGACCGCATTTGGCGGCGGAACCTTGCGCGATATTTTGCTAGACCGTAGACCATTTTTCTGGATTGAGAATTCTGCTTGGGTTTGGGTTCTTATTGGAATTTGTCTAGTTGCCCTTGTGTTCATGAGAACCAGACACCTTGAGCCCACCCAGCAAGCTATGCAGTGGCCAGACGCGGTTGGCCTTGGAGCCTTTACAGCTGGTGGAACCCAGCTCGCTTTGGATGGTCAAGTGCCCGCAATCATCGCTGTGATCATGGGTGTACTGACTGCAATTTTTGGAGGAGTTCTCCGAGACATTGTTGTTAACGAAATACCAAAGGCTTTCAGCGATCACATTCCATACTCGGTTATAGCTTTTACCGGAGGTTGGGTTGTTGTTGGCTTGAACTACCTAGCTATAGACCCGTTCATCGCCGTGGCAATCGGTGCACTCTTCACAATTACACTGAGAGTCCTGGCTCTTTTGCTCGGTTGGCGTCTTCCTGCCTGGAAAGCTTAACGAAGCCAGCTTTACTTGCAGCTCGCTGCAAACTTCCTAATAATAGTGGTCCGGTGATTGCAATAAGCGCAATCGTTGTTACAGCTCTCCCTAAGTCCCAGATCAACCCCCCAGTAAAAATCTGAAACTGCACGAAGCGAATAAGGTTTTCAATCAGTCCAGCTCCGGCAAGGTAAGAAATAGATGATTCACTGCCTGCAAGAAATGGCCAGTTCCACAAGGTCATCAAGAATCCATAAGCGAAGCTTGCGGGAATTGCGTAAACCATGAGGATCAAGAGCTTGGAACCTTTGGAGCCGAATTTTGGAAGTAAGCCTGCTCCAATTCCAATCAGTCCAGCAGCCATCATTTGAAACGGAAGCCATGGCCCAACCCCGCCCGTAATTAGTGCAGACACCAGAAGCGAACCGGTTCCAAGTAAGAATCCAAAACCTGAACCAAAAACGTAGCCAGCAATGATTATGAGGAAAAAGGCAGTCTCGATACCTGCTGTTCCAGCGCCAAGTAAACGAATAACAGCATTGAGGGCAATCAAGACCCCTAGTAAGGCAATCTGCTTCGAGCCGATCTCACCAGTTGCCACTTCAACCAAAATCAAGACCAGCATTAGCGGCATCAAAGCAATAAACACCACTTGCGCTACATCTGCCTCAACAGCGGAATCACCAGAGATAAAAAATGGCCAGGAGAACATGAGCACAGATCCAATACCGGCAAGCAGAATGCTCAAATTAGAAATCCATTTTCCTGAAAAGGTCTTCACTTCTGCACCTTCTCTACTTGACTCAAAGTCAGTAATCCTGGCTGACTAGTTATTTGACTGATTTGTGTGGGATGTGATGACCCAATTCCTAAGGCAACAGTTGTCAATTTGTCAGAAATCAGTTTTCCGCTTTCTAGCTCTAGAACCCTGTCTGCAACTAGTGCCACAAATTCCACATCGTGGGAAGCTACCAGCACAGACTTTCCCTCTTTTCGTAATGCCCTTAGTTGCTTGGCAAGTGACTTTTTTGCCGCGTAATCTAATCCACGCGTTGGTTCATCGAGCAGCAATATCCCAGCCCCCTTAACTAACTGCAGAGCTAGAACTAAAGCCAGTTGCTGACCAGCGGAAAGATCTCGCGGATGAATCTTCGGATCCAATCTTCCGGTTAAGGATTCAAAAATCTTGGAAGTGCCAGAGTCCGTGAGTTGTGCAAACTTGTCAGACTCGGAAAGCTCATCAGCTAGTGAGTTTAGGAAAAGTAAGTCAGCTGCCTTCTGAGGAACAAGAGTCAAGACGCAAAGTCTTTCGTCAGCAGAGAGTGACTTTGGATCGCCAAACTGAGTTTTGACAGAACCCGTTGATCGTTTTCCGCCACCTTGGATAGCCCAGAGAACCGAAGACTTTCCTGAGCCATTTTTTCCCATTAGCGCGACAACTTCTCCGGCGTGAACTTCAAAGGAAACTTTGGACACGGCCTCTATATCGTCGTAGTTAACAGATAGATCATTGACCTCTAGGGTAACCGTTTCGCTCAGATTCTCATTCACCAGTTGCTTCCAGGGATGTGGGTCACGCTTCCAATTCGATTTGGCGGCAGAAACGCTTACTGTAACCGGATTCCAAGAGAGCTCGGTTGAGAGTCCAATCACAGGTGGAACCAGGTGATAGTTCTCGAACTGCTCGTTACCTCCCTTGGTAACAAGACCATCGTTGGCAACGATTACAACTGAATCCACAAGCTCAATCACGCGTTCTATTCGGTGCTCTACAAGGATCACGGTGATGCCGTGCTCGTGAGCTAAAGACTTGAGCACAGCAACAATCTCAGCTGCGGCTTCGGGATCAAGGGCGGAAGTCGGCTCGTCTAATAAGAGTATTTTCTGCCCAGCCGCCAGCGCAGATGCGATAGCAACCCTTTGCTGTTGTCCTCCAGAAAGCCAGCTAAGTGGTCTTTCAAGCAAATCCTCAATCTCAAGAAGTTTCGCTACATGCTTTAGTGAATCTGCCATCTTCTCGCGCATGAATCCAAGCTGCTCCATGCCATAGACCAACTCTTGCTTGACAGTGTCCGAAACAAATGAAGACTCAGGCTGCTGATTTACAAAACCAACTTGAGCTGCAAGCTCGTGCGGCTTTAATCCCGTTACATTCATACCGTCAATAACCAGTGAGCCGGAAAGAGAGCCACCAGTGAAATGCGGCGCGAGACCATTCATAATTCGAAGCAAAGTTGATTTGCCGCTACCAGTTGCGCCGCAAACTAGCGAGAACTCACCAGGTAGAAATTCAAGGTTCACCCTTGACAGAGCTGGTCTTTCTGTCCCCGCATATCCAAAGCTAACATCGCGAAGGGCAATCATTCGAACCACCCCAGGATTGCCGCAATCAGCAACATTGCAGACAAAGACAAAATCAAAGCGTCAAAGAACTGCAACTTTACAGGTTCAAATCTGGTTCTGATCTGAGACTTAGAGTTAATGCGAATAGACGTGAAGCTTGAAATTATTCCGATGGCAATCAGCGCCCAACCCAGCGTTTGGGTTTGCCCAACTAGTAACGCAAAGCTTCCAACGGATAGAGCCCCGACCGCAATCAGAGAGCTCAATCTGGCTCCCATAACAAGCGGTTTTGACAAAGTACCCCTTCTCCCAAATCCCCTGGAGTCCATGCTTGCTGCAAGAGACAGAGACGAATCGATGGCGTCCTCCAGAACCGGAATTACTGTTCCTGCCATAGATCCGAGTCCTTTGCTTCGCCCGCGCAGTGACCTGGCTTTTTGGACTCTCTGCAGACTAGAAATCATTTGCGGCGCGAGGTTGATTGCAACAGAAACAGCACTGGCGATTTCATAGAGCGCGCTAGGTGTGGACTTTAGAAGAGTTCGCGGATTTGCAAGGGAACTGGCCATCCCAATGGAAAGAATAATGGCGGCTAATCGCAAACCATCGGTTGCACCGCCAGTTAGAGCCTGGATACCTACCGCTCCAAAAAGTTCAACTGGTGGACCAAAACCCAAGTTGACCGAGAAGCCAGGTAAATCTAGGGCAGTTGTGTCCGCAGGATCTTGAATGTTGAAGACAATTCGAAATAACACCCTCGCGATGACTACAAACCCAGCAAGAAAAAGATAGAACTTAACGGATCTTGACCAGGGTGCTTCTTCTCGAAAAATCAAAATTGCAATCAAGGCGGCTGCACAAATCAGAATTTGGGTCAGCGCACTCTGACTTATCCCCGCGACAATTGCCATGGTTACTGCAAGTAACCACCAGGTCAGAGGCCTTGCTGTGCTGGCAGTAAAGCGCTTAGCCATCGCAAGCTACGGTTTCTGGAATCGGTCTAGGCAACAATCCAGCATCTTGTTGACCTGGACCAATGAAGAGCCAACCTTCTGCCGACCCACACTGCGCATCCCTGGCCGCTGATCCAACCTGACTTACTTGCCAACCTGATTCTTTTGTGAAAACAAAGTATCCCCAACTGCCTTCGGAATATTTCGGTGTGTCTATGCAGTTCTGCTCAGAACTTGGCGGGAAGTTTTCAATGCGACAGGCGAAACCAACTGGGTACTGGTTAGTCCCTGAAACATCAATTGCCGTCGCTTGAAAAACTTCCCACCCAGAGCCAACAAAGTCATTCGCGCAACGAATAATTGGATCACGCTCCGCGGAATCTCCAAAGTCAATAACCATTGTGACTCCAGGTTTCT
>JBIIQS010000033.1:0-5822 GCA_044341965.1 Rhodoluna sp. | reverse complement strand
TTTTTGTTGTTGGAATTGCAGTTCCAGCTTTCTCAACTTCAGCTATGACACTCCTTCAAGAAACCGTTGAGCCAGAGCGTCAGGGAAGGGTCTTTGGATTCCTGGGAATTGTAATGGCTGTTGCAATGCCTCTTGGAATGTCAATTCTTGGTCCACTCGCTGATGTTGTGTCTGTAGAGATTTTGCTTATCGTTACAGGAATTGCAACGGTGGTAATTGCGGTAGTTGCTGTGTTACTGCCTGCTGGACGCAGAGCAATTAGGGCGGCTCACGCCTCAACTGGAGTGAAATCCTAAGGCGATTACCCGGCCTGAGCCTATCCGTAATCCCAATGCAATTGATTAACGGGTGGCAGAATAAGGAGTACATAAAAAAAGGGATCTGAATTGAACAACATTGCCTCATTCATAACTGGCCGTAAAACTTCTTGGGTCACACTTCTTATTGGACTAATCTTTGCTGGTTTAGCCTTTGGTCCACTCAGTGCACCAGAGTCAGATACTTCTCCAACCGATGGCCTTCCAGCCAACAATGAGACAGTTCTTGTCAACAAGGCACTAGAGGATCTTCCTGGAACTGATGGCACTGTTGCTGTTGTTGTTTACTCATCTGACACCAAGCTCACTGAAGAGCAGGAGCTTTGGATAACTGGAACCTTTGATCCAATGGCTCAGGGTTTTGTTGATGGTGCAAGCGACAAGTTTCTGGATTACACATCAGGCGAGTTAAACGGTGAGGCGTTTGTGCCACCAGCTCAAGTTTCAGATGATGGCAAGGTCGCCGTTATAACCGTTCCTTTAGAAGAATTGGAAGAAAACGCAGAGCGCACCGAGCGAATGACCGAAATGCGTGCGATTGCTAAAGAAGATATGCCAGCTGGCCTTGAGGTTTACATCACCGGTCCCGAAGGTTTCCAGGTTGACATCGCAGGAGTATTTGCCGGGGCAAACTTCACGCTGCTTCTTTCCACGGTTATCATCGTTGCCGTACTACTTCTTATTACCTACCGCTCACCAGTTCTTTGGCTAGTGCCACTGATTGTCATTGGTGTTGCTGATGGAATGGCCGCCCAGCTTGCCCCACAACTTGCAACTATCTTCCTGGGCGCACCAGCGGATGGATCGGTCACAGGAATCTTGTCAGTTCTAGTGTTTGGTGCTGGAACGAACTACGCGCTTTTGCTCATCGCCCGCTATAGGGAAGAGCTATTGCTGAATGAAGATCGCCACAAGGCAATGTTCAAAGCCCTTAGAGGTGTAACACCGGCGGTATTAGCTTCTGGTGGAACCGTTGCCCTTGCACTTCTTACCTTGCTATTTGCTCAACTAGGCGGAAACCGAACTCTAGGCCTGGTAGTTGCCGGTGGAATTATCATGGCGATGTTTGCAGCCCTGGTTGTGCTGCCAGCAGCAATCGTGGTTTTTGGTCGCGGCTTGTTCTGGCCATTTGTTCCAAAATTCGGTGGGGTGAACAAATCTGAAAAAGGTCTTTGGGCAAAACTTGGACGTGGAGTAAGCAAGCGTCCAGTTATTGTCTCGATTGCAGGTTTTGTAATTCTTGCAATCTTGAGCTTTGGTGCGACGGGTGTAAAGGTCGGACTTTCTTCAACAGAGCAATTCAGAGTGGCACCGGAAGCAGCCGTTGGCCAAGACGTGCTCGCTGAAGCTTTCCCGGCCGGAGCGACATCTCCTGCAATTGTTATTGCCAATAATGGCTACGAAGACGAAGTAGCATCCGCTGCTGAAAAAGTTAGCGGTGTTGCCGAGGTAATAATTGGTGACAGCACCTCAGACATAACCAAAATTGATGTTGTGCTAGACGCCGAATCGCAGTCTGAAGAGGCGTATGTGATCATTCGTGAACTTCGCCAAGAACTTCGGGCAATCGAAGGGGCAGAAGCTTTGGTTGGCGGTATTGATGCTCAGCGCCTAGATGTTAAAGACACTTACGCTTCTGACCAGCTCACGGTTATACCGATGATCTTGATTCTGGTTTTCCTAGTGCTGGTTCTATTGCTTCGATCACTGGTGGCACCAATCTTGCTACTACTTACCGTGGTCGCATCCTTCTTCTCCGCTATTGGAGCCAGCTGGCTGCTATTTGAAAACGTATTTGGATTGCCTGCACTGGATCTATCGGTATTCCTATACAGCTTCTTGTTCCTAGTAGCCCTAGGTGTTGATTACAACATCTTCTTAGTGACTAGAGCGAAAGAAGAAGCTGAGAAGCTCGGTCTGAAAGAAGGAATGATCAAGGCCCTTGCGTCGACCGGTGGTGTTATTACCAGCGCGGGAATCTTGCTCGCGGCAGTGTTCGCAGTCCTTGGAGTTCTGCCGCTGATTGCTCTCTACCAAATTGGAATCATCGTGGGTATCGGTGTGTTGCTAGATACGCTCTTGGTAAGAACAGTGATTGTGCCATCGCTCGCGTTTATCACCGGAAAGTACTTCTGGTGGCCAAACCACAAGAAGGCTAAAGCTTAATCCAAGCGCACTGGTTAGTTGCTAGCTGCTTGCCACTTAGTGGCTGGCTTGAAAGCAAGATCTCAAAACTAGACAGGTCAACTGGCTGCACTCCGAAGTTGTAGAGGACCTTCACGCCGGAGTTTTCATAGCCAAGTGTTTCTGGACCCTTGTGATTAACCAACCAACTGAACGAGCCCTCACCTAGACCAAACTGTTTTCTTAATCCAAGAGCGGTTTTGTAAAAGGAAAGTGTTGATTCGGGGTTCTTCTCTTGAATCGATCTTGCAAGTTCTTTGTAACTTGCCGGTTGCGGCAGCCAACTCTTGCCTGATTCACTAAACCCGCTTGAATCACCTTCCGGTTCCCAGGGAAGTGGAATGCGGCATCCGTCTCTGCCAACTCTTTGGCCATTGGTTCTAGCAAAAGTTGGATCTTGGCGATATTTGTTTTCTAGAGTTGTGTGCTCGGGAAGACCGAGCTCCTCACCCTGATATAGGTAACTGGCTCCTGGGAGTCCAAGCATAAACAGGGTTGCTCCTTTAGCAATTTGTAGACCCAGCACCGTATCTGGCTGTGATTGGTCAGATCCAATCCCATCCGATGCAGTAGCGCGTCCGTAATCACCCCCAAATCTAGAGGCATGCCTGATTACGTCGTGATTATTTAGCACCCAGGTTGAAGGGGCACCAACCCCATCAAAGGCTTCAAAAGATTCGTTGATTGCCGCAACTAGCTTCTTTGGATCCCAACCAGCGTCTAAAAAGCGAAAGTTAAATGTCTGGTGAAACTCGTCTGCTCTGACCCACTTAGCCATCAGAGAAAGTGGATATACATAAGCCTCCCCGCACATAGCCCTTTCGCCGGGGTAGCTTTCTAAAATCTTGCGCCAGTTTCTGAATATTTCATGCACTTCTTCTTGGAACCACATCGGAGGATTATCTCGGCCCTCAATGAATCCGGCTCCCGCTTCGTGAACGTAAGGGTGATCAGGAAGACCTTCTGATTTGGCCATTGCGTGCGGCTGGTCCACTCGAAAACCATCAACGCCCCTATCGAGCCAAAACTTCAGTATGTTTTCAAACTCCAGTTGCACCTCAGGATTTGCCCAGTTCAAATCCGGCTGAGAGGAATCAAAAAGATGCACAAACCACTGTCCAGGTTTGCCATCACTTTCGGTGACTCTTGTCCAAGCCGGTCCACCAAACATCGACACCCAGTTATTTGGAGGCAGCTCGCCATTTTCCCCTAAGCCATCTTTGAAGTGGTAGAACGCACGCTCGGGTGAACCTGGTTCTGCAGCTAAAGCTTTCTGGAACCACTGATGCTGATCGGAGCTATGGTTTGGAACAAGATCGATCATTACGCGAATACCAAGTCCGTGAGCTTTTTCTAGAAGATCATCGAAATCAGCAAGCGTTCCAAAAATTGGATCAACGTCTACGTAATTGGATACGTCGTAGCCGGCATCTTTTTGTGGTGAACAGTAAAAAGGAGAAAGCCAAATCGCGTCTATCCCAAGAGCGGCGAGCGAATCAAGTCTTGAAGTGATTCCCTTTAGATCTCCTAGACCATCGCCATTGGAGTCAGCAAATGATCGGGGGTAGATCTGATAGATAACTCCAGATCGCCACCACTGGGAACCTGGTTGAGCAAGGTGAGTAACTAGAGCTTGATCCATGCGCTCTGGTTTGCCTCGAGTTGCCCTCCAGCAGTTAGTGAGCTCTGGGTGGAGACAATGATTTCTCCAGCTGGCACAGTTATCAACTCTGGACCGAAGTTACTTAGCACTAGGACACCGTTATTGACATAAGCAAGTGAATTAGCCGAGGAATACTCTGGAGCCCAGCGGAACTCACCGGATCCAAGGGCCAGGTTCTTTCTTGTGGCAATTAGTTTCTTGTATAGCTCAAGAGTTGAACCAGCAACGCCTTCCTGAACATCTCTTGCATACTTCTTATAAGTTGCCGGAGCAGGTAACCAAGATTTGCCCGTTGAGTTAAAGCCAAAAGAAACACCACCATTAGCTCCCCAAGGAAGTGGCACTCGGCAACCATCGCGACCAACTCGTTCACCTTTGGTTCTAGAAAAAGTTGGATCTTGACGATACTTGTCTTCAAGTGTGGTGTGTTCTGGAAGACCTAGCTCTTCACCTTGGTACAAGTACGCTCCACCAGGAATACCGAGCATAAAGGCGGTCGCAGCGCGACCTCTTTTTTGACCTAGTTCTTCATCCGGCTGTTCCATTCCAGGACCAATACCCGAGCCTTGCGGTGGAGGTTTTTCAACACCAAATCTGGAAACGTGGCGAATCACATCGTGGTTTGAAAGCACCCAAGTTGATGGAGCACCAACTGAACCAAAGGCCTCAAGGGAATCACTAATGACTTTCACCAAAGGTTCTTTTGCCCAAGGAGTCTCTAGGTATCCAAAGTTGAATGTCTGGTGGTACTCGTCAGGTCTAACCCACTTAGCCATGCGAGATAGAGGTAAGACCCAAGCCTCGGCACACATAGCCCGATCGTCATACTCGTCCAGAATCTTTCTCCAAGAGCGAATGATGTCGTGAACACCTTCTTGTCCCCAGAACGGGTGCGGGTTGTTCGGATCATGTTCAAGTGTTTGGCTTTGTGCAGCAGTAATGTTCGGTAATCCAGGAGCTTTAACAAGGCCGTGGGCCACGTCGATTCGGAAACCATCAACACCCTTATCTAGCCAGAACCTCAAAACTCCTTCGAAGAACTCGTGAACCTTTGGGTTCTCCCAGTTGAAATCAGGCTGAGAGGAATCAAAGATGTGTAGGTACCACTGGCCTAAAGTTCCATCTGCCTCAGTGATACGGGACCAAGCCTGACCACCAAAGACGGACTCCCAATTGTTTGGAGGTAGCTCACCGTTTTCACCTTTGCCCTCACGGAACATATACATATCCCGCTCTGGCGAGCCAGGGGCAGCTTTCAGAGCGGCTTGAAAGAGTTCGTGCTGGTCAGAGGAGTGGTTAGGAACTAGATCAACAATGATCCTGATTCCAAGAGATTTGGCTTTGGCTAGCAGCTCGTCGAAGTCCTCGTTTGAACCAAATAGTGGATCGATGGAGCGGTAATCAGATACGTCGTAACCAGCGTCTTTTTGTGGGGACTTGAAAAATGGCGAGAACCAAATGGCGTCGATACCAAGTGCCTGGAGACTTTCTAGCCTGGACTCAACACCTTTTAGATCACCGATTCCATCGCCATCACCGTCAGCGAATGATCGAGGATAGATCTGATAAATAACTGCGGTCTGCCACCACTTGGGCTGCTTGATTGATTGATGCAAGATAGTCGAATCCATGCCCATAAGCCTAGAACAAGAGCTACC
>JBIIQS010000032.1:0-5823 GCA_044341965.1 Rhodoluna sp. | reverse complement strand
ACTGGGGCCTTTTTTCCTTCCAAAAGAGATTCAATTGGTGTCTGACCCAAAACATCAGAGTGAGTAAATAGCCAGTCGATGGACTCTTCAATGCTGTAGCCAGAATCCAGCAGCATGATGATGGTTCCTCGAAGTGGAGCCAAGGGCTCTCCTTGAACTATGACATCAGCTGGAATCATTAGCTGTCCATCTTTTTTGACTGCCACCAGGCTGTATTCCTCCAGGAGTCGGTTTACTCTTCCTTTTGGAACGTTGAGTGCTTCCGCGGCTTGCTCCACGGTAATCCAGTTCTTCACTGGATCTGAAGGATTGTTCACGCTACTAGATTGCCACACCCGAGCCCTTCACGGAATAACCAATCTTGCTGTGTGAACATAGAAAGGCTTATGAAGCCACAAATACGCTCAATCAAGCCAATCGAGTTGGCTCTATTGACGCTGCCGAAGCGAAGTTCATACATATCTATACGTGCAGGGGAGCTAAATGGCTGACCTGCTAGGTCAACTGGTAGCTGGCCGCTACTTGATCAAGGCCTTCGTGGCCTCTGGTGGCATGGCTAGCGTGTATCGAGCCCAAGACCAAATCTTGGAGCGTGAGGTTGCGCTCAAGGTTATTCACCCACACTTAGCAATCGATAGATCCTTTGTCGAAAAGTTTCGTCGGGAAGCAAAAATGGCCGCTTCGCTATCTCACCCCAACTTGGTAAACGTATTTGATCAGGGAACTGATAACGACATCACTTTCTTGGTGATGGAATTCGTCCCTGGCATAAACCTACGAGATGCCCTTAATGACTTTGGCGCGCTATCGCCTGACAGGGTCTTGGAAATTCTGGAGCCCCTGACTGCAGGTTTGGCTGCGGCTCACACTGCCGGAGTTTTACACCGAGACCTAAAACCCGAAAACGTATTCTTGTCGGACAACGGCACAGTCAAACTCGGTGACTTTGGTCTAGCAAGAGAAATCTCTTCCCATACGCAAACAGGCTCGATTGTTGGAACCGCCGCCTACCTATCCCCCGAGCTAGTGCTCCGCGGTCAAGCTGATGCCAGAAGTGATATCTACTCGCTTGGAGTTATGGCTTTTGAAATGCTTACCGGTAAACAGCCCTACGCAGGTGATCAAGCAGTTCAGATTGCCTATCAGCACGCCAATAGCAACATTCCGGCGCCATCGAGTTTGAACCCGAAAGTTCCAGAACTGTTAGATGAAATAGTGCTCTGGGCGACCGCTAGAAATTCCAATGACCGTCCCGCCAGCGCCAAGGAATTACTACCTGTTGTTTCTCGAGCCAAATCAGACATCAAGCGCGGTTTGACTACAACCTTCGAAGATTTTGGACTAATTAGAAACAGCACTGAAGAGTTTGTCGCACCGGCGGGTGCAACCGAAGTTATTGGTGAATATCAGATAGATCAGCTTGACCAGAATAATGAAGGCTTCGTGAAGCTCAAGAAAGCCAACCGACGCAGCGGGCGTTGGCTAGTGATACTCACGTTGCTGGCAATTTTTGCTTCTAGTGGAGCGGGCTGGTGGTTTGCCAGCGGTCCGGGTGGTCAAGCGATTATTCCCGAACTACAGGGTAGGTCATTAGAAGCTGCCATTTCTGTCCTGGAGCCAATTGGGCTTGAGATCACTCAGCAACAAGAGCACGACGCCCAAGTTCCGGTTGGCCTAGTAATTAGAACGGAGCCAACCGCTGGCACCAGAGTTTTCAAGCAATCCGAGGTGACTGTGTTTATCTCTCTTGGGCCAAAGCAAGTGCTGGTTCCAGAATCCTTGGGGCTAAACCTAGAGCAAGCTACCAAGCTGCTGGAGTCAACTGGGCTTGTTGCTGGAAGTGTCTCTTCGTTTTATGCCCTCGCAGAGGCAGGACAAGTTCTTGAATTTTCGAAACCGACTGGGACTTCGCTAGCTGAAGGCAGTGTGGTGGATTTACGCGTTTCACTTGGCCCGTTGCCGGATGTTGTGGCGGAGGATTTCTCGCAGGCTACCCAAACCCTGGAGGCACTTGGGCTTACCGTGACGACGCTAGAGGTGTTCAATGATGACGTTCCAGCAGGGCGGGTTGTTTCCATCACCGCATCATCGGATCCACTCCCCGAATCAGGATCTGTAACCCTAAACGTTTCTAAGGGCCCGGAGTTTTTTACCTTGCCAAACGTTGTTGGAGAGACGGTAGCTGCAGCCAAGAATGCCCTTGAGTCTCTCGGGTTTACTGTGTTGGTAGACACCGATCAACTCAGTAGTCGATTTGGAGTTGTGAAGGTCACCAGGCAAAACCCTACGGCATCTTCAAGGGTTCGCGTTGGAACCCAAGTAACTATATTTACGCGCTAGCGCTTCGAAAGCTTTTCTGAAACTAAGAACGCTAGCTCGAGTGACTGCATGTGATTAAGCCTTGGATCGCAAAGCGATTCGTAGTGCTGTTCTAAAGTAGCCTCATCGATCTTCTCGGATCCACCCAAACACTCGGCAACGTCGTCACCGGTTAGCTCGATGTGTAAACCTCCAGGGAATGAACCAAGGGATTTGTGAACATCAAAGAATCCGGACACTTCATCCATCACATCGTCAAAGTGACGAGACTTGTAGCCATTTTTGGTGGTGATGCCATTGCCGTGCATTGGATCGGTAACCCAGAGCGGCTTGGCTTCACTTGCCAAAACGGCCTCGATGAGAGGCGGCAGTTTCTCTCTGATTTGAGATGCACCCATACGGGTTATAAAAGTAAGTCTGCCAGGCTCACGATTTGGGTCAAGCTTTTCGATTAGGTCCAAGACATTCTTTGGCTCGGTGGCCGGACCAAGTTTTACGCCAATTGGGTTTCTAAGTCTTGCCATGAAATCAATGTGGGCGCCATCAAGCTGCCTGGTTCGCTCACCCACCCAAAGAAAATGTCCGCTGGTTCCGTAAGGGTTACCCGTACGAGAGTCAATTCTGGTCAGTGGGCGTTCGTAGTCGAACAACAAAGCTTCGTGCGAAACGTAGAACTCGGTGCTCTTAAGTGCTTCGAAGTCAGCGCCACATGCATCCATGAACCTGATTGCGCGGTCAATTTCGCCAGCTAGTTGTTCGTAGCGAGAGTTAGCTGGGTTATCAGTGAAACCCTTGTTCCACTCGTGCACCGAACGAAGATCTGCAAAACCACCGGTAGTGAAGGCACGAATCAAATTCAGAGTTGAAGCCGAGGTGTGATAGGCGCGCACCATTCTGGAAGGGTCAGTAGCTCTGGATTCGGCTGTGAAATCGTAGCCATTTACCGCATCGCCTCGGTAGGCAGGTAGCGTCACGTCACCTCGAGTTTCGGTGTCCGAAGAACGAGGCTTAGCAAATTGGCCCGACATGCGACCCATCTTCACAACTGGCAGTGATGCTCCATACATCAAAACAACAGCCATCTGCAAAATTGTCTTCACTCGATTACGAATACGATCCGCTGTGGCGTCGGCAAAGGTCTCAGCGCAGTCACCGCCTTGCAACAAAAATGCTTTTCCTTCAGCGGCTGCGGCAAGCCTTGTTCTAAGAGTGTCTACTTCTCCAGCAAAAACTAATGGGGGAACCGTTGAAAGTTCCTGTCGAGCTGCAGCTAGTCGGGACTGGTCAGTCCAGACTGGTTGCTGCGCGGCAACAAGATTCTTGTAATTGTCGAGCCCGCTCAAAACCTTCGGGTCAGCTTGTATGTTTGGCTCCATAATTTATTCTAAGTGGCGAGCGCTGCTCGCTTTTCCTTCACTGTCGAAGCGTACTGATCCACGTATTCTTGACCGCTTATTCGCATCAGCTCGTACATAATTTCATCGGTAACCGCGCGCAAGACAATTCGGTCACCTTCCATTCCATCAAATCTAGAAAAATCCAAAGGTTTTCCGTAAACAATACCCACTCGGCGAACCCGTGGAAACCTGGTTCCGATTGGCTGCACTTTTTCGGTGTCAATCATTGCCACGGGAATCACGGGAACCTTGGCCTCTAGCGCCATGCGGGCAATGCCCGTTCTTCCGCGATAGAGCTTGCCGTCAGGCGATCTGGTTCCTTCTGGGTAGATGCCGAGAAGTTGACCCTGCTCCAAAACACCCAGCCCGGTGTTCAAAGCCGCCTCCGAGGCCTTGCCACCAGATCTATCGATTGGTAGCTGCCCTGTGGATTTGAAAAAGAGCTTCACAAAAAATCCCTTGATGCCCTTGCCCGTGAAGTATTCGCTCTTAGCAAGGAAAA
The DNA here is from genome assembly GCA_044341965.1 of Rhodoluna sp. Classification (GTDB taxonomy): domain Bacteria; phylum Actinomycetota; class Actinomycetes; order Actinomycetales; family Microbacteriaceae; genus Rhodoluna. Next base: position 1,605 of record JBIIQS010000032.1, on the reverse strand, counting down.
CTACCGGTCTTGGGCACTGGAGTGGCAAGAATATGGAGTCCGAGAAAGAAAGGTGATTGCTGGCCAGAATTGCAGCCCCTGAGGTCGGCACATTCTCAACCCCGCGAGTCCATGGTCTAAAAATAAAGCGCAGCAGAGGACCTAGAACGAACGTCTTCAGAATGAAATACGTCATGACTACCTCCCTGTCCTGGGCTAAATCTCAAGTTTAGTGTTCGAGCCTAGCTAACGCTATGGCGGGCTAAGTCGGCAGCTCCGATAAGGCCTGCCTGGTTCAAGAACTTAGCTTTGATGATCTTCAGCTCCGGCCTATAGCCCTTAGCTGGAATCAATCGCTCAAACGAAGACCTAATTGGAGCAAGCAATCGATCTCCCACCGCGCTAACTCCACCTCCGATAACTACTAGTTCTGGATCCAACAACGGCACATAAATAGAAGCAATAGCTGTCCCAAGATTTTGACCGAGCTCAACAATTAGCTCATTGGCAGCACTATCGTTTTCGGAAATGGCCTGGTAGAGCTGCTCTCCGGATAGCTCACCTGTTGCAAGCATCAATTCCTTGAGCCTCGCTGCCTTTGAGTCACTCGATTGGGCAAGCTCTCGTGCTGCTTTGAGTAGAGCCGTACCAGAACAATATGACTCAACACAGCCACTTTGCCCACAACCACACTGCTTGCCTCCTGGGTGCAGCACCGCGTGGCCAAGTTCTCCCCCGATACCGAAACCACCTTTCAGTAAGATGCCGTCCGAGATAATCGCCCCGCCAACACCGGTGCCAATTGTGAGCATGATCATGCTTTTCGATCCAGCACCTGCACCAAAGCGAAACTCTGCCCACCCGGCAGCGTTTGCGTCGTTTTCGAGCAGCACGGGAAGCTTGGTTTTGGTCTCAATTCGCTTTTTTAGAGGTTCGTTGCGCCAGGCGGCAATGTTTGGCGAGTGATACATAATCTCGCGATCGGCGCTCATAAATCCCGCCGCAGCAACCCCAACAGCAACTACTTGCTGGGCTTCACTAAGTGTTGAAATCAGCGAGCCAATCGCCTCGATCATCTGGTCTGAATCATCAATTGGGCTTGGAACCTTGAGCTCGTTCAGGATGTTGCCGGCGTCATCAACAAGGGCGCCGGCCATTTTGGTGCCACCGATGTCTATGCCTATTGCGTGCATTGAATGAGCCTGTCTAGAAAGTGCAATTTTGACCAAACAAGGAGTTTACCTGCCGAATAGGGGCTTTGTCAGGGGCAGTTTGTTCGCAAATGAGCCTTTATGGGTCTATAGTTATCAAAAATCGCGCTATTACAGGAGACCCAGATGAGATCCTACGAACTACCATCCCTTGTTGAAACTGCAGCAAACGAAAACATCACGGACCTTTTGCTAAACAGGGTTCGCAAGACTCCGAACATCCCGCTGTTCGCAATCGAAAAATCCCCCGGTGTTTGGACCGACGTCATAGCGAAAGACTTTCTGGAACAAGTCGAAGATTTAGCAAAGGGCTTAATAGCTACAGGCATACGCCCTGGCGATGCAGTGGCCATCATGAGCCGAACCCGCTACGAGTGGGCTCTAGTTGATTACGCCCTCTGGTTTGCCGGAGCAG